>JACDBM010000135.1 GCA_013694945.1 Chthoniobacterales bacterium | reverse complement strand
GTCGCACGGCGCTCGGAGCGCTAGCCTTGGCGCCTGCTGTTCCGCGGGAGGTGAAAATCGAAACGAAAGAACTCACGAACAACACGACCTTGCAGTGGCAGGCAAACACCGAGCCGGACGTCGATGGTTATCAATACTCTGGCGCGAGACGACCGCGCCGCTCTGGCAGCAGTCTGTCTTCGCCGGGAACGCAACGCAGTACACCGTCGAAAAGGTATCGAAAGATCACTTTGTTTTCGGCGTGTGCGCGATTGATCAAGATGGTAACGTGAGTCCGGCGGTTTACCCGGTGCCAGCGCGCTAAAAACGGTGCCCTCGCTGAAGGACGAATGCTCTGGCGTTCGCACGAAAAACGATCTAGAAGGCGGGTCATGATATCGATTGCACGATCCGTGCTCTTGGGCTGCATGGTTTTTACCGGCTGTCACAGCGTCAAGCGAGCTGCGGTCACGACGTTTCGGGTCATCGATACTCCGGCTCGATATGTCCGGGAGCGCATCGACGCGCCAGAGACGACAACCACGACTACGACTACCAGCGAGTACGCCACGTCGGACGTGCTCTATCCCGGCCGGCCGGTCGTAATCCCGACAGCCACACCTCCTCCGAACCAGCGCATCGTCCCGCGTAACCGCGTCACTTCGCCAACTCCGACGCCGGGCCGATTGGCTCGAACCGAGCCGGAGAGCCCCCCGCAACCAACACCCTCGCCGCGCGCTTCGCCGCGTTCGACAGCCGCTCCGTCAACGCGAGAATTCCCGACCGCCAGGGCGGTGCCGGGAAAACCGGGCTACGTCTACAGTATCGATCCCAACGGGGGAATCGTCGACGTGACCGGCTACAAGTCGGGAGACAAGGCGAAAGATCCGTACACGCAGCAGATCTTCATCGTGCCGTAGTGCGCATGTGACGCGGGTCTGGTTTGAGTAGCGCCCGGATTCTCCGCGCCGGGCGACGCATTCTGCGTCGTCTCCGATTCTGACTCTGGGCCGAACGCAGAATGCGTTCGTCTGCGCACAGAATTTGCGCGCTACCCCGCGCGTATCTGCGTTCAACGGAATTCCCCGCCGAGGGGCGCACTCGATTTCGTTTAGGAAGATCAACTCGCCCGGCCGGGCGCCGGAGCAGATTCACGTTCAGATACGGGCCGGAATCGCGACGTCCCGAGCACGCGACCTGCTTTCTAGAAATTATGAACGGCCGCACTCCTGCTTGGACAAACCTCCTGCAACGCGCTGCCGGGATCCTGCGGCCAATCCTTGTGATCGCCTCCCTCGCGAGCGTCACATTCGTGAAGGAGGCAGGGGCGTATAGCCTTAACGGGAAAACGTGGGCTTCCGGGAGCATTGTGCTGCAACTCGGTCTTGGGAGTTCAAACGTTCCGCTCGCCGATGGGAACACCTCCTGGAACAGCGCGGTAGCTCCGGTGCTTTCGATGTGGAATGAGAGGGTGCAGCGCATCCAGTTGAGCGGCGTCATGAACTCCACCGCTCCTGCTTCTTCGGGGGATCGCGTCAACTCTGTGGTCTTCGCCCCTGATATTTTTGGACAGAGTTTCGGCAGCGGGACTCTCGGCGTGGCGTATTACATCATGCAGGGTTCAAACCTGATCGAGGCCGATGTGCTTTTGAACAAGGCGCAGAAGTTCGATTCGTATCGAGGCCCTCTTCGCTTTGCAACCACCGGCACTTGCATCGCCGATATCCGGCGTGTTTTCCTGCACGAGCTCGGGCATGCGATTGGACTAAATCATGTCCTCGGGGATGCGATCATGAATGCGGTGATCAGCAACCGTGACGTTCTCGCTCCGGATGACATCGCGGGCGCTCAAGCCATGTATGGGGTGCCGGCACCAGCGCCTGCGCCGACGTCCACCCCTTCCCCGACAAGCAATCCTTCGCGCCTCGCGAATATCTCCACGCGCATGAAAGTGGGTCTGAACGACGAGGTTTTGATCGGCGGCTTCATCATCAAAGGTTCGCAACCGAAGAAGCTAATCATTCGAGCCATGGGGCCTTCGCTGGCCCTGAACGGCATCGCGGGAGCGATGTCGGATCCAGTTCTTGAATTGCACGGCCCGACGGGCAGGATCGCGGAGAACGACGACTGGCAAACCAGCCTTCAGGCGGCTGAGATCAGCGCGTCTGGCGTTGCGCCAGGTCAAACCCACGAGGCGGCAGTGATCGCGACGCTCGCGCCCGGTAATTACACCGCCTTGGTGCGCGGACGGGGCAACACCCAGGGAATCGCATTGGTCGAAGTTTACGAGCTCGATGCGCCGAGCACCCGGATGGTGAACCTCTCCACGCGCGGCCGCATTGGGGTTGATGAAGAGGTGCTTATCGGGGGCCTCATCGTGCAAGGCGCGACGGGTAAGAAAGTAATCGTGCGAGCACTCGGGCCGTCGCTGAGTGGCGCGGTCGGTAACGCGCTGAGCAATCCAACCCTGGCTATGTACAACAGCGCCGGACAGTTGGTCGCGTCTAACGATGATTGGGCGCTGAACAACCAAAAGGCAGAGATCATCGCGAGCACTGTGGCACCGAGCGACTCCCGGGAAAGCGCGGTCGTCGCGACACTCGCTCCTGGTAACTACACTGCCATTGTTCGTGGGGCGAATAATACCCAAGGCGTGGGCCTCGTGGAGGTCTATGATCTCGAGCCATAGAAAGATGCGCGGAGCGATAGATTCCTGGCGCAACTCGTGTAGGGTTCCGGAGTTAACTTCCGCGCAGATTAGGCGCGCACCAAGTCCCCCTCACAACGTTATGAAAACACTTCGTCTACTGCTTTTGGCTTCCTGCATGCTTGTCGCTTTCGGCACTGTCCGGGCGACGACGGTGATCCCACCTTCCTTTGATGAACTGGTGACGCAGGCCGAGTTGATCTTCCAAGGGACAGTGACCGATGTCAGATCGGAATGGGTCGGAGAAGGCGGACAGCGCCACATCGTTAGCTATGTGACTTTAAAGGTTGAGGATCAAATCAAGGGTAACCCCGGCGCGACCTACACGGTGCGCCTGCTTGGCGGCACGGTCGGAGACCAGACGATGGAGGTGAGCGATTCGCCGAAATTCAAGATCGGCGACCGCGACATACTTTTCGTCGAACACAACGGAACCCAGTTTATCCCGCTTGTCGGAATTATGCATGGCCGGTTTCGGGTGGTCCGGGACGATACCACCGGGACGGAAATCGTGAAGAGCGATAAAGGCGAAAAAGTGACCGATCTTGCTCAGCTGGGGAAAGAAAAACACGCAGCCGAAGCGAACAGCGCCAATGCGGCCGATGCCGGTAGGGCCGGTCAGGCGCTGGGCGCAGCTTCGTTCAAGTCCGCAATCCGTGCCAGGCTCAATCGGAACGCCCCGTGACCTGACGCGGAGGTGCCTGCCGGCCCTCACCGTCGCTGCGCTTTCCCTCCTGGCCGGGCGCAGTTTCGGATTCGTTTACATCACTTCTGAACACGCGAGGTGGCCCGGTCCGGCCATCCCTGTCGTGGTGCAACTCGGTAATTCGAGCAGGGTTCTTCAGGACGGCAGTCTAAGTTTCAATCAGTCGATCGAAAACGCGATGGCGCTGTGGAATCAGCAGATCGCGAATGCGCAGTTTACCTGGAGGGAAGAGCCACGCACCAGAGCGGCCTCACCGAATGGCACGACCACGATCTCCTTTGAGGCAAACGTTTACGGTGATGCCTTCGGGCGCGACACTCTGGCGGTCACGATCGTCACCAACTCAGGCACGCGTTTGATCGAGACAGACGTCATGTTCAACGTGAAGCGCTGGGTCTTCGATTCCTACTTCGGACCGCTCGAAAGCCAAAGCGCGGAAGATCTGCATCGGATCGGCTTGCACGAACTTGGCCATTCCCTCGGTCTGGATCATCCAAATGAAAAGAACCAAGCCGTTCTCGCGATCATGAACGCAAACGTGAGCAACCTGGATCACCTCCAAGCGGATGATGTCGCGGGCGCGCAATCGCTTTATGGAGCGCGAGCAGATGCGCCGCCGGTGACGAAGCGCGGGCGCCTTGCGAACATCTCCACGCGCGTGCGCGTCGGGGCGGGCGATGATGTATTAATCGGCGGTTTCATCACACGCGATGGCACCAAGCAGGTGCTCATTCGCGCGCTGGGTCCTTCACTGCCGCTTGCGGGTCGGCTGGCCGATCCCACGCTGGAATTGCACGATGCGAATGGCGCCGTCATCGCCGCGAATGACAATTGGAAGGAAACGCAGCGGCAAGCGATCGAAGCGACCACCATCCCGCCGTCTAGCGACTTCGAGGCAGCGATCCTGGCCACGCTTCCGCCAGGCACGTTCACCGCGGTCGTCTCTGGCAAGGGCGGGATGAGCGGCACTGCACTGGTCGAGGTTTACGATCTGAGCCCTGGGACGGGACGAATTGCAAATATCTCGACCCGCGGCCGCGTCAGCACTGGCAATGACGTCATGATTGGCGGATTCATTGTCGCCGGTCCCGAGTCGCAGCGTTGCATCATCCGGGGAATGGGTCCCTCTTTGCGCCCGGCCGTTCCAACGGCTCTTTTCGACACGTCTCTGGAGTTGCGGAACGGCAATGGAGTGTTGATGGCCTCAAACACTGGATGGCGGAACGCTCCCAATCTGAACCTGGGCGCCTATGGGCTCAGCGCAATGACCGACGCCGAATCCGCAATTGGCTGCCGGGTCGTACCCGGAAATTACACCGTAATTCTGAAGAGCCCGACGAATGGGTCCGGGATCGGCCTGGTTGAAGTTTACGACGTGAATCCGTAGACGCGACCGGCCACCTCACTCCTGTCCATTTTCTTTCTGCTGCTGCGCGACTTGCCGTTTCACTCC
This sequence comes from Chthoniobacterales bacterium, assembly GCA_013694945.1. Taxonomy (GTDB): domain Bacteria; phylum Verrucomicrobiota; class Verrucomicrobiia; order Chthoniobacterales; family UBA10450; genus JACCTI01. The sequence goes on along the minus strand of JACDBM010000135.1, from coordinate 4,050 downwards.
CGCCGCCTGGTCGAGGGAACGCTTGGCCCAATTGTGCTCACTGGTCTCCCGCGGTGCTGCGGCGACTTTGTTTGTTGAACTCGCGTTCTGCGCAGGCGCAGGCTGCTCACTTTTTTTCTGCGTCAGGAAACCGCCGGCTGCCGCGAGAACGAGAAGGAGCCCAAGTACAATTCGCATAGACAAGATGAAAGCAGACGTTGGGCCACTCGCCTCGGCTGACCTGCATTGCTGTGCCGCCGGTCGAATGGTAGTTATTCCCATGTCCGCACCGCGCTTATCTGCCGCCGCGCTGGTCTTTGTCGCGTTCCTGCTCCCGGCGTCTCCGCAGGTCGCGCGAGCGCAGATCTACGAAGGGCGGGAGTTAGTCAAAGCGGAACTGCTTGCGAACACGAGTGCAGTCGTCCCTGGGAAGCCATTCACCGCCGGAGTGCTGCTTCGAATGGTCCCGGGGTGGCACACCTACTGGAAGTTCCCGGGCGACGCGGGAATTCCGACTGAGATCAGATGGCAGCTTCCGTCCGGCTGGAAAGCCGGAGAGATCCAGTGGCCGACGCCCCTCAAGCTCGATGAACCCGGCGATATCCAGATCTACGGCTATCACGATGAAGTTCTGCTCATGCAGGAGATCACGCCGCCTGCGTCGCTGTCTGATTCTGCCGTGAAACTAAGCGCGGAGGTGAATTGGCTTGTCTGTGAAAAAATCTGCATCCCTGGCGGAGCGACATTGCAAATGGATTTGCCGGTCGCGACAAATGGCTCGCCGGCCCACGAAGAACTCTTCGCGCGTTTCCAACGGGCCTTGCCGCAGCCCTGGCCGGCGAGTGACGTCGCCACTGCCTCCTGGTCGCGCAGCGGAAATGACTTGATCGTGCGGGTCAAGAGCTCCGCGCTCGCGCAGCATCCGGCGGTCGAATTCCATCCATTGCCGGGTGACAACGTCGTCGTCGGACATCCCGCAACGCAGCGCATCCCGGATGGGGTCTCGTTTCGCATCCCTCTCGACACGACAGACGCGGCGGTAAAATCACTCGCCGGCATCGTTGTTTTTGGTCAAACCGCTGACGGGGCTGAGCGCAATGCCTGGCAGCTCGATTCGAGCGCACCTGCCGCAGCAAGCCTTGCCGCTTCCACCCTGGCAACGCCCGCTCTCTCGGATATTTTTAAGTTTCTCCTCTTCGGATTCATCGGTGGGTTCATTTTAAACCTGATGCCGTGCGTCCTGCCGGTGATCTCGCTCAAGATCTTCGGGTTCATTCAGCACGCTGGTCAAAGCCGCAGCCGCATTCTCCGAAGCGGACTCTCGTTCATCGCCGGCATCTTCGTTTGGTTCGTCGGACTGGCATTCTTGCTCATCCTGATCAAAGGCGCCGGCGGCGAAATCACCTGGGCGTTTCAATTCACGAATCCGTATTTCGTGCTCGCGATGAGCGTGGTTGTCCTGGTTTTCGCGCTGAATCTCTTCGGTGTTTTCGAAATCACGCTGCCGCAAAGTGCAAATCGCAGCCTGCTTGGGTGGACGTCCAGGGAAGGTAACGCCGGCTCGTTCTTTCAAGGCATCTTCGCGACTGTGCTTGCCACACCGTGCACCGCGCCATTCCTCGGCACAGCTCTTGGCTTCGCCTTCACCCAATCCAGCTGGATGATCCTGCTCATGTTCATGGCAATCGCGGCTGGGATGAGCGCGCCCTACCTCCTGCTTTCGGCGCAGCCAGCCTGGCTGAAGTTCCTGCCAAAGCCCGGCGCCTGGATGGAGCGCGTGAAACAATTCATGGGCTTTCTTCTTCTCGCCACGCTCCTGTTCTTGCTTTCAGTGCTGGGCGCGCAACGTGGCATCGAAGCCATCGTCTGGACTTCGACATTCCTGCTCGTGGTCAGCATTGCATGCTGGATGAAAGGCGCCTTCCTGACGCCGGATACGTCCACTGGGGCGCGGGCGCTCGTCTACGTGCTTATCGTGGCGCTCGTAATCGGCAGCGGCGCATATTGCATTGGCGGAAAATTTGCCGGGACGAAGCTCGAGACGGCCTCGGCTGCTCCGGGCCAGAACGGATGGCTTCCGTTCACGCCAGAGCGCCTTGAAGCAGAACTGGCCCAAGGCCGCGCCGTTTTTATCGACTTCACGGCCGCCTGGTGCGTGACCTGCAAATTCAACGAAACGACCGTGCTCGAAAGCAACGCCATTCGTGAAGCATTCGAACGTCGCGGCGTTGTGAAGTTCAAAGCCGATTGGACGAATGCCGACCCGGCGATCACAAAAATTCTTAAACAGTTCGGCCGTCCGGGTGTCCCACTTTACGTACTGTATCCGGCCGGAAAGTCGGCGGACCCGATCGTCTTACCGGAACTGCTGACCAAAAACCTCGTCCTGGAAAAACTCGAAGACATCGCGCCCCAGGTCGCAACCAACGAACAATGAAACCAACCCTAGTAATTACTGCACTCACTTCTGTCGCTGCGACCGCGTTGTTCGCGGCCGAATCCCCCAAAGTCGGAACTCCCGCGCCTCCTTTTAAATTGACGGATGCAAAGGGGAAGACGCATTCGCTGGTTGACCTGAAAGGCAAATACGTCGTCCTCGAGTGGTTTAATCCCGAGTGCCCTTTCGTGAAGAAGCACTACGGCAGCGGGAATATGCAGAAGCTGCAACAGGAGTATGCGGGGAAGGGTGTCGTCTGGATGTCGATTGATTCGTCAGCCGCAGGCAAGGAAGGTCATCTCACGCCCGAAGCCGCCACAAAGCAGATGGGGGAGTGGAAGATGAACGCGACTACTCTGCTTCTGGATGCAGATGGAAAAGTTGGCCAGAGCTATGGCGCGAAGAACACACCGCACATGTTTGTTATCAATCCGGAAGGTAAGCTCGTTTACGAAGGCGCGATCGATAGCAAAGCGACGGCCAACGCAGCCGACATCCCGAACGCAACGAACTACGTGAAGGTCGCGCTCGACGAGTCGTTAGCCGGAAAGCCAGTCAGCAATCCGAACACGAAGCCGTACGGCTGTTCGGTGAAATATTGAAGTGGTCGCCGTTCTGCCGCGGTGGATCTTGACCTCCGCTACAGGGTCACCGCGCAAGACGCGAGGTCAGGCGCAGGAATGGCGCTGGCATGAGTCGCACGATCGTCATGCTCAACTTCATCGCGAAACCGGGAATGATGATTGGACGACCGCTTTCAACACCCTTTAGCGCATGCCGCACCACCTGCTCAGCCGAAACGTAAGTGAACTCCGGTGCCTTTTGCTGCGGCTCGTTCGGACGCAGTGCAACGTCATCGAATTCGGTATGCACAGGGCCCGGGCAGAGTGCCGTCACCGTGACCCCGCTGTCAGCTACTTCCATCCGCAGGGCTTCGGAGAAACTGGTGACGTACGCCTTTGTCGCAGCATAAACCGCAAAGCTCTTCATCGGGAGAAACGATGCGCATGAGCTGACGTTCAGGATCGCGCCGCGCTTCTGTGCGATCATCGCCGGCAGGTAACGGCGCGTCAGTGCCGTGAGCGCAACCGTGTTCACGAGCAGCATATCCTGGACACGCTGTGGGTTGGCCGTCGCAAAATGCCCTCGATCGCCGAGCCCCGCGTTATTGATTAAGAAGTCAATGCGGAGCCCATCGCGCTCAAGCTCCTTGCCGAGTTGTTCCACCTGCTCGATCCGCGACAAGTCTGACTCGAAGACCTGGACATTGAGACGCGGAAAAGACCTCGTCAGCTCAGCGCGCAGTTCTTCCATTCGATCCTTCCGGCGCGCCACGAGCAGCAGCGTTTCCGCTCGGCCCGCCAGCTGCCGGGCGAATTCGCGGCCGAGGCCAGCCGACGCGCCCGTGATCAACGCGGTGCAGCCATCCAGTTTCATTCGGCTACCTGCCGTAGCACCGGCTCCAGCGTCTTCCAAACTACATCCGCAATCATGCGATGTCCTGCGGGCGTGGGATGAATTGAATCCGCCTGGTTGAGCTCCCGAATGCCGCCGACACCTTCCAGCAAAAATGGGATCAGTGTTGCGTTGTTCGCCTGCGCGATCTCGGCGAAAGCGCTGCGAAAACTGCTCGC
>JACDBM010000024.1 GCA_013694945.1 Chthoniobacterales bacterium | reverse complement strand
CGCGCGAGCCGATCCAGTTGGAGGTCGAGCGCGTCGACTTTTCGGAGGAGTTTACAAAGACGCTCTTCGTGCAATTTCGTTCCTCGCCAGAGATCGAGGCACTGAGCACGGAAATCGAGAGAGCATCTGGGAACGAGTACGAGATCAATCCGCATCTCAGTCTGCTCTACAAGGAAATGACGGCAGTCGAGAAAGCGGAGCTGGCACGCGCGATTTCCATCCCGTTCGCGATCGCAGTCTTTGACCGGATCAAGATGATGCGAACTCCGCATCCGATCACAATCAGTGAGCAGGTGCAGGCGTGGCGCGCGCTCGGGGAGCGAGCTTTGGCGCAATGATTTGCCCGAATGAGAACGAAAATTTTCGGACAGCACGATGAGGCGACTCTCAAGCAGATCGAGACCTGCGTAGCGACTGGTGGTGAATACGCGGTGCTCTGCGCCGATGGTCACAAGGGTTACGCGCAGCCAATCGGAGGCGTAGTCGCCTACCGCAACAAGATCTCACTTTCGGGGGTGGGCTTTGATATTGCCTGTGGCAATCTCGCCATCCGGACGGACGCGACTCGCCCGCAGATTGCCCCGGCGATGGAGACAATCATGGATGATGTCGTGTCGAATATTTCCTTCGGGGTCGGGCGGAGCAGCAAGACGCGTGTGGATCACGATCTCTTCGATGATCCCGCGTGGAAACTGAAGCCGCTGCAAGAACTGAAGAAAACCGCGGCGGAGCAGCTCGGGACGGTGGGCGGCGGGAATCACTACGTTGATATCTTCGCCGACGAGACGAACCGAATTTGGGTGGGCGTGCACTTTGGCTCCCGCGGGCTCGGTCACAAAACGGCGACTCATTTTTTGCGTGCGGCTGGCGGAAAGGACGGAATGGATGTGCCGCCGACAGTTGTGACTGAAGAATCGGAGCTTGGGCGCGATTACCTCGCAGCGATGGGGCTGGCGGGCCGTTATGCGTATGCCGGACGCGAGGCCGTGGCGCGGCACGTGGTGCGCGGCATTCTCGGCGCGAGCGCGCTCGAAGAAGTGCATAACCACCACAACTTCGCCTGGCGCGAGCAACACGGGAGCGAGCGCTACTGGGTGGTGCGGAAAGGCGCGACGCCGGCGTTTCCGGGGCAGCGCGGGTTCATCGGCGGAAGCATGGGGGATGATGCCGTCATTATCGAAGGCGTGGATTCGCCGGTGTCGCGCGAGGCGCTCTACTCTACTGTGCACGGCGCGGGTCGCATCATGTCGCGCACAGCGGCGAAAGGACGGTTTGAAAAGGTAAACGGGAAACGGATTCGACGAGAAGGCCTCGTTAGGCACGACGACATGCAGAAATGGATCGCGGAGAAGGGGATCGTTTTGCGCGGCGGAGATGTGGATGAAACGCCGCAAGCGTATCGGCGTTTACCGGAAGTGCTGGCCGCGCATGCAGGCACAATCCGGATTCTGCATACGCTGCAACCGCTCGGGGTCGCAATGGCCGGGAAACACATTGTGGACCCTTACAAGGATTAAGCGGCGCTGAAAGCTGCTGCATTGGTTTCATTGCTGGTGTTGCGGCGACGGCGCTCTCTCGTCTCCGTGCGTGAGTCATGCTGCCCAAGCCTGCGAAGGGTATTGGTTCCCGGAGCACAGGCCCATCGCCTGCGGGCGAGGACTTTTCGCCTCGCGAGGTCAAAGTTCGTTTCGGCAAAAATGCCGAAACCAGCACGCTGGAGGCGTGCGGTCCCCGGAATGCTGCGGAAATCGGGCGCTGCATCTAAAGCTCGAACGTGCGGAAAGGCTGCTTGTCCGGGGCGTGTTTCTGGAGAAGCGGCGCGGAAACGTTGAAGACCGGCACCTGCGTAGCACTGGCGCCTTCGGCTGTTCCATTGTGCGCGTGCCCGTGAAAGACGGCGCTGACGCGGAAACGGTTGACCGGTTCCTCGAGTCGTGTCGAACCGAGAAACGGAAAAATCTCGGGCGCCTCGCCTTCGACTGTGGAGCGAATCGGCGCATAATGCATCAGCACGATGCGCTGCTCGGTCTGCAGTTGCGTGAGCGCTTGCTCGAGTCGCAATGCTTGATCGATCGCTTCCTGGACGAAGGCTTTGATCAGCGGCTCGCCCCACGCGTTCAGCATCCGGCGGCCGAATCCTCCGCCGAAGCCGCAGACACCCGCAAAGCCGATGCCCTGGACCTCAGTCGCTTCGCCATTGAGCATCGTTACGCCGGCGTCTTCCATGACTTTCCGCACGGCCTCCGGCTGGCCGGATTCGCTGTCATGATTGCCAAGGACGGCGAGGACCGGAATGCGCAGATGCAGGCGGAGATCCGCGGCGAGCAGCTCGGCTTCCTCGGGCAGACCATAATCGGTTAAATCTCCGCAGATCAGGAGGACATCCGCTTCACGCGAGACCTGCGCGAAGAGATCCTGCATTTTTCCCTGGGAATGTTTGCCGTAGTGAAGATCGGCCGTTGCCGCGATGCGCAGTTTTTTGGCGTTTGCCATGATTTAGGAAACGGTTTGGTGCGGCGCGGCGGACGTTTCGACAGCGTTCATAAACACGCAATACGCGCAAGGCGGTGAGGTGCTTCGTTTGCTTTTCGTGAAGAACGAGGCGGCGAGTTTGACCGGGCCGACAGCAGAGTTTTACCGGGAATGCATTCGCACGCTGCAAGAAGCGAAGCTGCCCTTCATGGTTGGGGGCGCGTATGCATTCGCGGTTTACACCGGCATCGAAAGGCATACGAAGGATCTGGATTTTTTCCTCCGTCCGGCAGACGTCCCGCGCGCGCTCGATCATTTCTGCGGCAGCGGCTACGAAGCTGAGCTGACGTTTCCCCACTGGCTGGCCAAGGTGAAGTGCGGGGGCGATTGTCTGGACCTCATCTTTCGGGCAGGGAATGGGCTTTGCGAAGTGGATGATTCGTGGTTCGACCGCGCGTGTGAAGACGGGGTGCTCGGCACGCGCGCGCTGCTCTGTGCGCCGGAAGAAATGCTCTGGATGAAAGCTTACATCATGGAGCGCGAGCGCTTCGATGGCGCGGACGTTGCGCACATCATCCAGAGCTGCGCGGAACGGCTCGACTGGGATGCACTCCTCCGCCGGTTCGGCTCCGATTGGCGCGTCCTGCTCAGCCATCTTGTGCTCTTTGGTTTCATCTACCCGGCAGAACGCAACCGCATTCCGATGCCAGTCATGAGCGACTTGCTGGCGCGAATGCGGCAGGAGCAAAGCGAGCCAGCTCCAGATCGCATTTGTCGCGGGACGTTGCTCTCGCGCGCGCAATACCTGGTCGACGTAGAGGAACGTGAATATGCGGACGCCCGGCTCGCGCCTGGTTCGCACATGTCGCCTCACGATATCGCGGAGTGGACCGCGGCGATCGACTCGCCCGAATAGTGGAGTCGCGGACCCCGTTTGAGGCGAACGCGGTCGCAGCGGACAATCACTGCGCAATATGAACGACATCGTCGGGATCGACCTCGGGACGACCAATTCCTCCATCGGGATCATGGAAGCAGGCTTTCCGATTTTGCTGGCCGATGCGGAAGGCCAGCGGCTCACACCTTCCGTGGTGCACTTGCCGGAAAACGGCGAGCCGATCGCGGGGCGGGCCGCTACGCGCATGCGCGGGGTCGATCCGCGAAATACGATTTATTCGGTCAAGCGGATCATCGGTTTACGCGGAGAAGACCTTCGCAGTGAAGACGATGATCTCAGCTACAGCCTCCTCCGCAGGAAAGGACAACCGGTGGCCGTTTCCGCGAATGGGCGCGAATTTTCCCCCGAAGAAATCTCCGCCCTCATCCTGCGGAAGCTGCGAAACGACGCAGAAGCGGCGCTGGGCCGCGCGATTACCCGCGCGGTGATTACCGTTCCAGCCTATTTCAACGACGCGCAACGAACGGCCACGAAGCGCGCCGGCGAGCTGGCGGGCTTTACGGTAGAACGGATTGTGAACGAGCCGACCGCCGCGGCGCTGGCCTACGGTCTCGATAGGCTTGAAACTCGCGCGAAGATCGCCGTCTACGACCTCGGTGGCGGCACGTTCGACATCTCGATTTTGGAATTGAACAACGGAGTCTTCGAGGTGCTTGCGACGAATGGAAACACCCGACTGGGCGGGGATGATATCGATCGTCGCTTGCTCGACTGGGTGGCCGGGCAAGCTGTGCGAGGAGAGATGCGCAGCGAAGCGCGGGCGGTGCTTCGCGAAGCGGTGATCGAAGCGAAGCATCGACTCTCGAGTGTTGAGCGCACAGAAATCGCGAGTCCATTTCTGGAAGGCGTCGGAAACTTCTCGGCCATGATCGGGCGAGAGGAACTCGAGCGGCTGAGCCGGCCAATCGTGGAGAAGACGCGAGGGCATTGCTTGCGCGCGTTGGCGGACGCGAAACTGCAAGCCAGCGATCTGAATGAAGTGATTCTCGTGGGAGGTGCGACGCGCATGCCGATGGTGCAGCGATTCGTCGCGGAGGTCTTCGGACGCGCGCCAAACTTGTCTCAGAATCCGGACGAGGCAGTGGCAATTGGCGCGACGATTCAGGGGGGGATTCTATCCGGCGCAGTGCGAGACGTGATCCTGCTCGATGTGACTCCGCTTTCGTTAGGCATTGAAACGTTCGGCGGCTTGATGAACGTGATTATTCCGCGCAATTCGAGCATCCCGCTGAAAGCAGGCGAGATGTTCACAACCGCAGTGAACAATCAGACGTCGATGCGGATCAAAGTTCTGCAAGGTGAACGCGAAATGGCGCGGGATAATTGGCCGCTGGGCGAATTCGAAATTCCGTTCGAAGCGGCGCCGAAGGGGACCGCGCGTGTCGGCGTCCAATTCGAGATCGATTCGAATGGCATTCTGCACGTGCTGGCGCGTGATACAAAAACAGGGCGCGAGAAGGTTTTGGAAATCACGAGCGCGATCGATGTTTCCGACGAAGCAGTCGAGGCGATGCTCTCCGACTCTCTGGATCATGCGTTCGAAGACATGTCCGAACGGGTCTGGACAGAGGCAAAGCTGAAGGCGGATGAGATGATCGGCGCCGTGGAGAGCGCGTTTCGGGTGCTGGCCGACGCAATTGACGACGACGAGAAGCTAAAGGTCGAGGAGCTTCTGGCAGAGGTTCGTCTCGCGGTTCAATCAGGGGAAGCGCAGCGCTT
>JACDBM010000102.1 GCA_013694945.1 Chthoniobacterales bacterium | reverse complement strand
AAGGGCAAGGAGTTGAGCTGGATGGCGGCGGAGCTTTGATTTCGATGCTGACACGCTTAGCATAGCGCCCACTTGCTGGGCTCGATGTCTTTCCGGAAAACACTGCTGCTGTCGGCCTTAGTGATCCTGCTAGGAATCACTTTGCTGCACAGCGCGTTGAACCTCCACCTCTTTGACGTGCGTCCGCAGGCAGGCAGCGGCGGAAGGGACAAATTCCGGGTCGGCTTTTTGCCTGTGACATGTCATCTCACCTGCCCGGTCACAGACTTCATCAACAAGCAACTGGTCGGCAAGAGCATGTTCGATCCAGTCCGGTTTCATGGTTGGCCGGAACTGAAGGAAGCATATCTCTCCGGCTACACGCCCGCGACATTCATCCTCGCGCCCATGGCCATTGCCTTGCGCGAACAAGGAGTGCCGATCAAAATCGTCTATCTCGGTCACCGTGAAGGCGGCGACGTCATGGTGCACAAAGACTCGCAGCTTTTCCGGACCGAAGATCTGAAGGGAAAGACAGTGGCAGTGCCGGGACGCTACGCAAACCACCGGCTGATTCTGTATCGTGAGTTAAAGAAAGCAGGCATGCAGCTGAGCGATGTGAACATCGTCGAGATGCCGCCGCCCGACATGCCGGCCGCGCTCTACTCGCGCTCGGTCGATGCGATTACCTCCGGCGAGCCCTTTATGGGCCAGACCGAGCTCGATGGCTACGGGCGCGCGCTTTATCGCGTGAAGGAAGTCTGGCCTGGGTTTATCTCGTGTGTTCTTGCCGTGCATGAGAAAGTGATTCAGAACCGGCGCGCGGAAGTGCAGCAGTTGGTGGACGGCATCGCGAAAAGCGGAAAATGGCTCGACACGAACATGGAGAACCGCCTCGCCGCGGCGCAGTTCGTGAGCACACTCTACTACAACCAAAACCCGCGATTGCTTACGTACGTCCTGAGCAAACCGCCCGATCGTGTGAAGTATAGCCAACTGAAACCGACGCGGCCGAATTTTGAGGAAATCGAGTTTCTTGCCAAGGAAGCTGGTATTCTGAAGGGCACAGCGCACTTCGACGATTACATCGATGATTCCTTCGCGCCGGATGACAACGCGGTTGTCGCGCACAATTATACCACGGCGAAACAGTGAAGGAGCGAGAGACGCCCCTGGGTAGCGAGCGTGTTTCGCCAGCGCGAACTCCGGGCTTCGCTGCCGACGACACGGAAGATGGTTTTGCCGCAACGCCCGGACCGACCCGCGCGTCGCCTGCCCTCCCGCGAGGCTCTCGCTCGACCGGGACCGAGCGCTTGCGTTTCGCCCTCCCGATGTTCGTTGCCGGTTTCTTCCTCCTCGTCTGGCATCTCGGCGTCCGCATCTCCGGCAGTGATTTGTTCCCGACGCCGCTGGAAGTAGCGCGTGGGATTGCTGAACTGGCGCAACGGGGATTGCTCCTGAAATACATCGTTGCGTCGCTCTTTCGCGTGGCTTGGGGTTTTACGCTCGCCGTGGTCATTGGGGTTCCGTTTGGACTCGTGCTTGGCTGGTACTCACGCGCGTTTCAGGCTTTCAATCCGCTGCTTCAAATCTTCCGGCCCATCTCGCCGATTGCCTGGATCCCGCTCGCGATCCTCTGGTTCGGAGTCACTGATGCAGCCCCGATTTTCCTCATCTTCCTGGCGAGCGTTTTCCCGATCACCGTCTCTGCCATCGCCGCAGTGCAAAACATGCAACCAGTCTATCTGCGCGCTGCGCAAAATTTCGGCCTTAGCCGCGGCGAATTGTTTCGTCAGGTAATCCTGCGCGCGAGCCTCCCACAGGTGATCACCGGGATCCGCATCGCGCTCGGCGTGGCCTGGCTCGTGGTCGTGGCAGCGGAGATGATCGCGGTGAACAGCGGGCTCGGTTATCTGATTATCGACGCCCGCAATGCGGGCAAACGCTACGATCTCGTCGTCGCCGGTATGGTGATGATCGGATTGATCGGCCTGGTGCTTGATTTACTCGTTAGGCAACTGGAGAAGTTTGATGAAGTGCGCTGGGGCTACGCGAATCGCCGATGAGCATCCCGGCCATCGCGATTCGAAATTGCGCCGTCGCCTTCCCGGGGAAACGCGTCGGCGAAGAGATCGCGGTGTTGAACAACGTCAGTGCCGAAGTCGCCAAAGGCGAATTCGTTTGCCTCGTTGGACCGAGCGGCTGTGGCAAATCGAGCTTGCTGAACATCGTAGGTGGCTTTATCACGGCAACTGCTGGCGAGGTGCTCGTCGAGGGAGAGCCGGTGCGCGGCCCAGACCCGCGGCGCATCTTTGTCTTCCAGGAAAACGGCGTGTTTCCCTGGCTCAGCGTGCGTGAAAACATCGCGTTCGGTTTGCGCAGACGCGTGGCTTCCGAGCGCGCAGAGATCGTCAGCCATTACACGGCCATGGTCGGCCTGATTGGCTTTGAAGCGGCCTATCCGCGCGAGCTCTCCGGCGGCATGCGCCAGCGCGTCGAGATCGCCCGCGCGCTCGCGGCGAATCCCGACATCATCTACATGGACGAGCCGTTTGGCGCCCTCGATTTCATCACCCGCCTGAAAATGCGGACCGATCTCGTCCGCATCTGGCAGCGAGAAAAGAAAACGATTCTGTTCGTCACCCACGACATCGAAGAGGCCGTGCAGCTCGCCGATCGCGTCCTCGTCATGAGCCCGCGGCCGGCCACAATTCAGGAGGTTGTGGAAATTGATCTGCCGCGCCCGCGCGATTTAGATTCGCCCGGCTATCTGGCAAAACGCGACCACATCTTTCGTGTCATGGGCATGAGCCTGCGCGTGGGAGAGAAGCTGGCGGTCTAACCCGCGCCGCTCGGGGCGGGCGAGATCGTTCAACGGCACCGCCTCGCAGCAATCCCGAAGTGACCTAAGAGGGCTTGTACATGGCCGCGTCGAGAATCGACCAGAGATGGACGAGCCATCCGAGAAGCACGAGCCACAAAAGTCCGGCGAGGACGAACTGAATGATCGCCATGATCAGTCTTCCCTGGATGAGTTGCCCCAGTCCTGGGATAAAAAAGCTGCATAATGCCGCGATCACATTTCCGGTTGAGCCTTGTCCTGCCATGGCAGAAATGCTTCAGCGTTTCGGGCGTGACGACAAGGTGTTTCTTCAGTCTTGAAGCAGAGAGAAACGCAAACCGCGCCGCTTATGTCGATCCGTTATCCGCCACAGCCCCCACGGCGCCCTCTAAGGGTACATCTCCGCGATCTTACGGGCCTGTTCCGCGATCGCATCGGCCAGGGCACGCGGCTGGAGCACGCGAACATGCGTTCCCCAGCTGAGAACCCAGCGCTCGATTTCTTCCAGCCCGCCAAGTTCCAGTTCCATGACCGCGCCGCCGTCCTTCGCAGCGCGGAAACGCTGCGAATCGTGCCATTTGCGCTCACTCACCAGCCGCGCAGCAAACGCATCGAAGCGAAGACAAATGCGATGCTTCTTGCCTCCCGCAAAAACGCCGAAGCTCCCCCGCAAAACCTTGTCGATCGAGAAATCGGCCGGCCGTCGGAACCGCGTTGTCGTCGCGCCGGCATTTTGCATCCGTGGCAGCGCAAAGGTGCGTAATTGCAGGCGCTGGAGATCTTCGCCGAAGAGATACCACTGGTTGTCCAGTGAAGCGATGTGGTACGGCCGCACCCGGCGCTGCTCGTAGCGACTGCTCTTGAGTTTCCGGTATTCGAATTCTAGTTCGACCGAGCGCAGCACTGCCTGGCTGACCGTTTCGAACAACTCCAGATCGGCGACCGTCGCACCCGCGCTGTGAAACGAAATCACATCTTCCATGTCGCTCCAGGAAAACGAGACGCGTTCCTTTAGCCCATCCGTCAGTTTGCGGAAGGCCGAACGCAGCGGGCGCTCGTAGGGCGTGCCTTGATACTGCGCCAGGGCTTTCTGCGCGACAAAGAGGGCCGCGATCTCGCCTTCCGAGACTTCGATGCTCGGAAAGCCTGTGACTTCCTCCGTGTAGTGGAACCCAAAGCGGAGCGGCTCGTACTCAATCGGAAGACCCAGCCGATCGCGCATAAAGTCGATGTCACGCTGGATCGTCTTGGATGAGACTTCGATTTCCTCTGCGAGCTTCCGGCAGTTCGGAAACTCGCCGGCTTTCAATTGCGCATGGATGCGCATCATCCGCTCCAAAGGTGGACGCGAGGAGCTTTGCTCCCGGCGATTCGGAGAAGCTGCAGATCGAGCGGCCACGGCTTCATCTGAACCGCCGTTTGGGACAAGCCGCCAGAGAAATTTTGGACAAAGTTCCGTGGTCAGACAGCGAATGTCCTACCTGGGCAGTTAGGCTGCCGGGCATGAAAACTTACTCGACTGGTTATCGTCGCAACACACTGCTGCCCGTCCCGTACTCCGTGCGCCCCGATCGCTTCGAGCGCGGGATCAGAATTCTGCGCGCACTCAGGATTTCACTGGACGCGCCAGTAATACCCGCCGGGCGGCCGCAGCAATGTGAGTTCCCGTTCGCGTCCGCAAAGGCACGATAAAGCACGAGAGAAGTCTTGCGCCACAGAATCTGACCGGGTTACGTTCCATTCTCCGAGGCTTTCAGCTGTTGCTTCGGTCCACGCATGAACGTTACCGGGACGATCGACGCCATTCTCAATCAGAAGAGCGGCGAGATCTGGTCGATTTCTCCGGACGCGCTGGTTTATGACGCGATCGCATTGATGGCGGAGAAAAACGTGGGCGCGTTGGTGGTGCAGCAGGAAGATGAACTGGTCGGCATCATCTCGGAACGTGACTACACTCGGAAGGTCATGTTGCGCGGCAAACGCTCGCGGGAGACGCTGGTGCGAGAGATTATGTCGACCCAACTGACGACCGTTGATTCGAAGGAAGGCGTCGACGATTGCCTGCGCTTTATGACGGAGAAACGTGTTCGCCATTTGCCGGTCGTTGATGAAGGCAAACTGCGGGGCGTGATCTCAATTGGAGATCTGGTCAAGCACGTCATCTCCGTGCAAAGCGCTACTCTCGATCACCTCGAACGTTACATCTCCGGAGGCTATACGAGCTGAAGGTAGCGGCAGCTTCTGACCCCAAAAGCTGCCATCGAGTGCAGCCTCGCTTGGATTCAGCTCATCAGAACCCGCGCGACAGCGACCAGACGGTCTTGCCGCCCACGATGGTATGGACGGCACGGCCCTTTAACTTCCAACCGTCAAAGGGCGTGTTGCTCGAGAGGCTCTCGAATTGATCAACGTCCACTGTCCACTCCAAGTCTGGATTAATCAGCGTAACATCGGCGGCTGCTCCGGGGGAAAGAGTGCCGGCTGGCAGCTGCAGGAGGCGCGCAGGATTGACCGTGAACATCTCGATGAGACGCGGGAGCCCGATGCTCTTGTTTTTGTGCACAAGCAAATCAAGGAAAACTCCGAGCTCCGTTTCCAGTCCGAGAATGCCGAACGGCGCTTGATCGAACTCGACTTCCTTTTCAAACTTCGCGTGCGGCGCGTGGTCACTGGCGAGGATATCCAGTGTGCCGTCAGCCATGCCGCTGAATAGCGCGGCGACATCATCCTGGGTCCGCAGCGGCGGGTTCATCTTATAATTCGTATCGAAATCCTGAATCGCCTCATCTGTGAGCGCAATGTGATGCGGACAAACCTCGCCGCTGATTTTCACCCCGCGCGCTCGTGCTTCGCGCAGGAGACGCACGCTGCCAGCCGCGCTGATATGCTGACAATGAATGTGATGATCGCAGAGTTCCGCCAGGAGGATGTTGCGTGCGACGATCGCTTCCTCGCCCGCTGCCGGCCAACCCGGCAGACCGAGCAACGTGCTCCAGTAGCCTTCGTGCACGACGCCGTTACCGACGAGGTTGTAATCCTGGCAATGATCGAGCACGGGCACGCCAACCATGCGCGCATACTCCACCGCGCGACGCATCAGCTCGTTGTTTTGCACGCAGTGTCCATCATCAGTAATCGCGACCACGCCCGCTTGCGC
>JACDBM010000097.1 GCA_013694945.1 Chthoniobacterales bacterium | reverse complement strand
GATCTCTACTTCGAAGGGGAGGGCGACGCGCTCTTTGCCGGTGACGCCCTTTTCTGCGGCTACAAATTCCGCACCGACATCAATTCACATCGAGCCGTTGCTGACCTCCTCGGATGCCTGGTGATTTCGGTCGAGCTGGTTGATCCGCGGTTCTATCACATTGACACCTGCTTTTGTCCATTGACCGACGGTGGTGCGATGTGGTTTCCCGGTGCGTTCGATGAATACGGACAGCGTGCGATTCGCGATCGGCTGCCGAACTTGATCGATGTTTCGGAGGAAGAGGCGGGTGTGTTCTGCTGCAACGCGGTGGTGCTTGATCACCAGATCGTCCTGCCTCAAGGCGCCCCAAAATTGGTCGAAAAATTGACGGGGCGCGGCTACACCTGTCACCCGCTGCCGATGACTGAATTCCTGAAGGCTGGCGGCGCTTGCAAGTGTCTCACGATGCACATGCCGCAGCGCGAAAGCTGCACCTGAGGCGGAGTTGTAGCCTCGAGCGGCGATCCTGGCCGGGCCCAGGTGGCCTGGCTGCGGCGCGAAGTTGTAGCCGGGCTACAACTTCGCTGCTCTCCGCTTGCGTCCCATCTCGCGCTCGATCTGAGCAAGCGGAAGGCAATTCACGACGTCATCCTTTGTCAGCCATCCTTTGCGCGCGACACCGATCCCGAACCAGAGCTCCTGCAATCGATCAACGCCGTGCGCATCCGGGTTGATCACGCATTTCACCCCCTTTTCTTTCGCGAGTGGCCACCAGCGCCAGTCCAAATCGAGACGCTTGGGCGCGGCATTGATCTCGATCCAGGTGCCGGTTTCGGCGGCCGCTTCGATGATCGCGGGGAGATCGACCGCATAAGGATCACGGCGTAGCAATAGCCGGCCCGTCGGATGCGCGAGGAAAGTGACATACGGATTGCTGATCGCGCGGATGATCCGCTCCGTCATTTCCGCTTCCGGGAGGTTAAACGCCGAATGCACGGAAGCCACGACGAAATCCAATTCCGCCAGCAGTTCGTCCGGAAAATCAAGTGAGCCGTCGCGCAGGATGTCGCATTCAACGCCGGAGAAGATTCGAAAGCCGTCCCGCTGTCTGTTCAAACCACGGATGGTCGTCATCTGCGCGCGCAAACGCACTTCGTCCAGACCGCGTGCCTGGATCGAGCTGCGGCTGTGATCCGCGATCCCGAGATACTGCAGGCCAAGCTCCTCCGCGGCGTCCGCCATCTCCTCGAGCGAATTGCGGCCGTCGCTCGCCTTGGTGTGACAATGAAATGTGCCGCGAATGTTTTCCTTCTCGATCAGGCGCGGCAATCGCCCGTCCTCCGCGGCTTCGAATTCGCCGCCATTCTCGCGCAATTCCGGCGGGATGTAGTCCAGCTCTAGCGCGCGGTAGAGCTCCTCTTCATCGCGCACATCAGGAATCTCTTCCGCCACCTTTGGCTTCCTTTTGGCCGCAGGATCGACCGGCAGCGGAGAAAGCCGGTACTCGTTCAAGGTCCAGCCGCGCTGCAAGGCGCGGTTCCGCAGCACGATGTTGTGCTCCTTGCTGCCGGTGAAGTAATTCAGTGCAAACGGATACTCCCCCGGCGTGATCACACGAAGATCGCACTGGATGCCCGAGCGCAAACGCACGCTGGATTTCGTCGCGCCCTGTACCAGGACCGACTCCACCAATGGATGTTCGATGAAGAACTTCGAGACGACGTCGGGTGTCTTTGTCGCCACGATGAAATCCAAGTCGCGCACAATCTCTTTGCGCCGCCGGTAGCTCCCCGCGATGCAAACATGCAAGGCCTGATCGAGCGCGCGCAAATCGTCCTGCAACCTTTCCGCCTCGCTGGCCACCTGTCCCATTTGGAACGAGCCTGTGTGCCGGGCGCGCTCAGCGATCGAGCGGCATAGTTTCTCCTGCGTGGTCTTTCCAAAGCCTGGCAGCTCCGCGACGCGGTCGGTTTCGCATGCTTCTTTCAGCTGTGCGATTGAGCTGACGTGCAGCTTTTCATAGAGTGCTTTTATCTTCTTCGCGCCCAACCCCGGAATCGTGAAGAGTTCTAGAACATCCGGCGGAAACTCCGCGCGGAGCGTGTCGAAGACGGTGGACGAACCAGTCTCGGCCAGCTCTTTGATCACGGAAGCGATGCCTTTCCCGATCCCAGGAATGCCGGCGAGGATTGCTTCATCGCGCAGGTCACCCACGGTGCCACCCCACGTCTCGATGGAACGCGCCGCGTTCGTGTAGGCGCGGATCTTGAAGGGATTCTCCGCCTTCAGCTCAAGAAAGGTCGCGATCTTCTCCATCGTATCTGCCATCGCCGCCTTCTCCATCGCATCACCGTTACCAGAGTTTCGCGCCGCGTCGATGCCTCGTCCGCCCCGGCGGGACGAGTTCTTCCGGTGCTGTCTCAGACAGTATAGCCCTGCGGGGTTCCCGCTGCTTGCCGCTACATTCGCCCGCGCTGTTTGTAAAACTCCAGACGCGCGAGAACCGTATCCACGTAATTTCTTGTTCCCGGAAAGTCGATATTGCTGCGGAATGTTCGCGCCGGAACAATCCCGGCGTCATCACCCCCGGCCCAGCGGCGCGCGCGGGTCGCACCGGCATTGTACTCCGCCAGCGCGAACGGGATCGGATCGGTCTGGTTCTTCCAGTGGCCCAGCGCGCGCGCCAGATACCAGGTGCCAGCTTGCAGATTCACCTTCGGATCGAACAGCTCCTCAACGCGGAAATTTTCCACCCTGGTCTCCTGCGCCCACTCGCCCGCGGCTCTCTCCGTCACTTGCATGAGGCCACGCTCGCCCGCACTGCCGTACTTTTGCGGGTCGAACCTGCTCTCGCGCCACACCACCGCCTTCACGAGCATCGGCTCGACGCCATATTGCGCGGCGACCGTGCCAATCATTTCATCGTGCTGCTGGAAACGCGCCGGACTGATCCACTCATGGAGCGTGTAGACCACGTCCCCGGAACGGAGCGCGAGATAGGCGGTGCCCGCGCCGGTCGCGAGCAGACCGCAAATAAGCAGTTTAAGGACGAAACGCATCGCAAGTTGATGGACTCGCCTCTACGAAAAGCGATCCAGCTTCGGCCACTTGGATAACGGCGCGATCGAGCGGAAGCTCACGCTGCATCAATCCACGTTTCGCTTCCTTTGAGCAATTGAATTCCTTGCCTCTCTTCCGGTGAAACCGAGATACGCTCGCGTCATCGTTGACCGCGCGATCCATCGCGAGCTCGACTACTTGATCCCAGAAAACTTCGCGGATCGACTCGACATCGGCTGGCGCGTGCGGGTCCCTTTTCGCGATAAAGCGGCGCTCGCTACGGTGGTCGCGATTCTGGATGAATCGGACGCCTCCGGCATTCGGCCGATTGAAGCGATCGTGGGCGAAGGAGCTGCGCTTAGCCCGAAGCTGCTCGAGCTCGCGCGGTGGATGAGCGCTTATTACTGCTGCTCAATCGAGACCGTCATGCGGAGCCTGTTGCCGCAGGTGATCCGGCGCGCGGAGATGAGTTACAAGAAACAACTCTTCGTTCGTCCCGCGGGTGCTCTTCCGCACGACGCAGTGGAGAAGTTACGCAATCGTGCGCCGCGGCAGGCGGAGTTACTCGCAGCTGTGAGCAAACTCAGCGGGCCGGTTTCCGCGACAGAACTGCTGCGACAGACTTCCCTCGATCACCAGACGTTGCGCGGCCTTGAAAAACGCGGGTTCATCGAGGTGCGCGAAGAAGCGATCGAACGAGATCCGCACGCGGACGAGCAGTTCATCGCGACGACGAACCTGGAGTTGAACGCGGAACAAAATGCGGCTCTCGCGGCTGTCGAGGCTGCGATGCAGACTGCGGAAACCGCCCGCCCGATTTTGCTGCACGGCGTGACCGGCAGCGGAAAGACAGAGATTTATCTCCAGGCAATTCGTTCGGCGCTCGCGCGCAGCAAAACGGCGATTGTGCTGGTTCCGGAGATTTCACTCACGCCACAAACGGTCGAGCGTTTTAAAAGCCGTTTCGCGGAGGCTCAGGACATGGTCGCGGTGCTGCACAGCCGCCTCTCGGAAGGGGAACGGCACGACGAATGGCACAAAATCCAGGCCGGCCGCGCTCGAATTGTGATCGGAGCGCGCAGCGCAATCTTCGCGCCCCTGGAGAACCTTGGGCTCATCGTAGTCGATGAAGAACACGAGACTTCCTACAAGCAGGAAGAAGCGCCGCGTTATCAGGCACGAGATGTCGCAGTGGTCCGGGCTAAGCTGGAGACGTGCGTGGTGCTGCTCGGGACGGCTACGCCTTCGCTCGAGAGTTATTTTAACGCCACGCGCGGTAAGTATCAGCTCGTCAGTCTCACGCAACGTGTCGATGACAATCAGATGCCGCTGATCCGGATCGTGGATTTGCGAGAAGAGAAGCGAAAGGCGAAATCCCTCACCATTCTGGGCGAGAAGCTGCACCGCGCGATCAACGCGCGGCTGGAGAAACGTGAGCAGACCATCCTTTTTCTCAATCGGCGTGGCTTCTCGACTTCCCTGCTTTGCAGTGCCTGCGGCGAAGCGCGCGAGTGTCCGAATTGTAGCGTCGCCCTTACCTTTCACCGCACCGCGGCACGCCTGAGCTGCCATCTCTGCGGACACACAGCTGCCGTGCCGAAGAAGTGCCCTGCATGTGGCGAAGACGCGCTTATTTACTCGGGTTTTGGCACCGAGAAAGTGGAAGCGAACGTGCAGCAGCTCTTCCCGAAAGCTGTCGTCCGGCGAATGGATGCGGACTCGATGACGCGTAAGGACGCCTTTCGTGAAACGCTTCGGGCTTTTCGCGCGGGAAAGATCGACATCCTGGTCGGCACACAGATGATTGCCAAAGGCCTGCACTTTCCCAATGTGACCCTGGTCGGGATTATCAACGCCGACCTGGCGCTCCATCTGCCGGACTTTCGCGCAGGCGAGAGAACCTTTCAGCTCCTCACGCAAGTGGCGGGGCGCGCCGGACGCGGGGAAACTCCGGGCGAAGTCTTCGTGCAGACGTTCACTCCATTTAGCCCCTCCATTCAGTTCGCACGCCACCACGATTTCGCCGGCTACTTCGAGCAGGAGCTCGAATTCCGGGAACGATGCGACTTCCCGCCGTTCAGACACGCGGTCCTGATCACAGTTCGTTCGGCGCATGAAGCGCGCGCGAAGTTCTCCGCCGAAACTCTCGCTCGCCGCTTAAAGGAGTCGTTGCCGGATGAATTCATTCTCAGCTCGCCCTCGCCCGCGCCGCTCGAGAAGCTGCAAGGTGAGTTTCGTTTTCACATCCTGATTCGAGGCGAAGCGATCCTGCGCCTGAGTCGACTCCTTCGCGGCACGTTTGGCAAGCTGCCGCTGCCTGAAGATGTCCTCGCGTCCGTCGACGTGGATCCTTACCAACTGCTTTGAGCCCACATCCAG
>JACDBM010000090.1 GCA_013694945.1 Chthoniobacterales bacterium | reverse complement strand
CCCACCAGGGTGCGGACGGGAAAATGTAAAAGAGGAAACCGAGGTAGCCGCAGTGCGCCACCGCGCAAAGCACGGGGATCGCATCCATGCGCGAATAGGCGAAGAGACGTGAGCGTGTCATGAAAGGTCGTAAATTGTGCGAGTAAATGAGTGCATTGTAAATCGTGTCCGATTAGCAAAGAGGTCCGGCGCGCCAGATTATTCCGGCCTGGAAGTTGAGAGCGCCGGCGGTCTCGCCGAGACTTCGGGGCTTTGCCGCGCTCGCTTCACCTGAATCTCGATTGGGCGTGGCCCGAAGGTATCCTTGGTTTGTCCGCGATCGACGCCGGGGCTTGGGGTCCGCGTCTGCGGTTTTCCGCGCCGGACCGGTTGATTGAGGAATTCTACCGCGAGCAGGGGCCGCGGCTTGCGCCGTTCGTTCTTTACGGCTCGGGTGATTTCCATCATCTGACCGCGCTCTGGATTCGGTGGCAGATGGAGTCGGTCGTGGTGGTCTCGTTCGATAATCATCCGGATTGGGATTTGCGCCCGCCGCGCTGGTGCTGTGGCGGCTGGGTGAATCGCGCACTGGAATTACCTCAGGTGAAAAAAGTCGTCGTTTGGGGATGTGGAAATTTCGAGACCTGGTGGCCGGCCCAGGTCTTCGGCAACCGGCGCGCGGAAGATGGGGGCCAACTGGTTCTCCACGCCTGGGCCGATGATCGACCGCTTAGGGAGAGGAAACGGCGGGGAGCAATTTTCCGCGCGAGCTGGCGAGAGGAGTTCGAGCGCTTCGTCTCGGAGTTGTCCGGCGGAAGCGTCTACGTGACCGTCGACCTGGATTGCCTGCAAGCGAGCGACGCAGTCACAAACTGGGAGAATGGGAAATTCAGCCTTAATGACTTGGCTTGGGCACTGGGAAAATTGCGGGATGGGGCCAGGATGATGGGTGGAGATATCTGTGGCGCCTGCTCAAAGCCGAAATATGCGCGGTGGGGGCAGCGCTTCGTTTCGGAAATGGACCACCCCAAACTGCCGCGGCCGGAGATGGAACAGGCGCAAAGAATCAATCGCGCCGCCGTCGAAAAGCTGTGGCCAATTCTAACGAGTGGGTAGGCGCGATTGCGACATTGTCTCTGTTTGTCGCCTGGAGCGGATGAGGCGGTGAATCTCTACGACGCGCTGCGCTCGCGAATCTCATCCCGAGCCCGCGCAGACGGCAAGGGACCTCACGCAGGGTGGTGGATCACGCTGCCGCCGAATGTGAAATCAGCATTGAGTAGGTGGGTCCTTCGGCGCGCTTCGCCTGCCTCGGGATGGCGCGCGCCGCCTGGGACAAATTGCGGCCAAACTGTCCGCAAACCGAGGCCGGCGACACTCTTGTCGCCGTTGGATGGGAGGATCACGGGAAGAATTCCGCGCCAGCGCAACAGACTGATCCATGCACCCAGCAACAGCCAACTGCCTAACGGAACCATGATCTGCACCACTTGAGAGCCTGGAAATGCCGCCGAGAGCGCCAAATGCTTCAGGACATAAAGCCAGGTGATAAAGCTCAGGATCAGGAAAACGATTCCGAGCCAGACAAGCGGCGAAGCGAGCCCGGTTAATCCAGTCCACGTCCACGCCGGCGAGATGTGCAGGGTCATGATCGCTCCGCGCTTCAGATAAAGATCGCCGATCATCGTGCAAGTTTGGCTGAGCGCGAGTTGCAGCCAGGGATTGGCGAAGCTGGTAGGTTGTCTCGGCACGTTATTGCAGTGCGCGGGCGTTCGGGAAACGCTGCAGCACGGGGTTGTGGCGCGTTGGTTCGAGCAGCTTCACCGCGCGTCGGAAAATGGGATTCAGCCAAGGCGAGGTGTGCATGACGTAGAGATCGAGGGCCGCCAGTTCGCAGCCGAGGTGCAGTTTGGGTTCATAGTTTAGTGGGCTGCTGCAATAGTTTTCCAAACCCTGCGCGATCGCCCAGCTGATGATGTCCCTGAAAGTATAAAAATAGAGGTGAAGATCGAGCGCGACCCGGTAATCGAGCCCAAGATAATCATCGTAAAATGTGCCGGCGTGCACCAGCCCGAGACTAAAGGCGATGACTTTGCCCTCCTGGCGCCAGAGGAAAAAGCGGACCCGGTCCGGCATGCGGCGGCCAAGTTCGCGAAAATATGCTTTCGTTAGGCATTCGAACTTTAAGGCCGAACGTTCATGCACCTGCAAGTAAAGCGGATAGATTTCGTCCACCTGCGGCGCGACGTCGTTCAGGACTTCGAGCTCGATCGGGGCGCTCTTCGCGGTCCGGCGAAATTTTCGCCGCAGGTCTTTGCGGGTCGCTTTACTGAGCGTGTTCAGATAGGTTTCGAAATTGGCATGACGCAACGAGAGGCGGGTCATCGGCATGCTCGGCACGCGCGTGAATTCCTCCTGCACCAGCGACTGAAGAGTGGCGCGGTAGTCGGATCTGAAGTCTTTAAAAACAACGAGCGATGCTTTGCCGTGCCGCGCAAAGATCGGCAGCGTCGAATGCATCGCGGCCACTGCCCACTCCATGTCGTCTGCCCGGCAAACCCCGAGATGACCTTCGCCCGCAGCACAACCGACCATCAGCACGCGCATCGTGAAGAGGCGGGGGAAAACGCGCCGGACTGGATCGACCACAGGCTGGAGCGCCGGCAGCCCTTCCAGAAGATTCTGCTGGACGAAAAAAACCGGCTGGATCGCGCGCGTTTCCCCAACTGTGTTTTCGAGAATCAAGTAATGATGCTCGAAAGAGCAAGCGAGCGTCTGCTCGACCACCTCGTAGAAGCGCGAATCTTTGGCTTGCGCCTCGAACGCCTTCCGCCAGGACGCGTTTCCGCGAAGCTCGCTTCCCGAAACGAATCTGGCCTGGCCGCCTGGGAAAAGGATCGGACTCGCGGCGTGCATGAGGGACCGCGCGCGGCCGCAATTCAAGAGCGGGAATCAATCGCGACCGCCGGCCCGTCCGGCGGCCGCGTGGGTGCGGATGTGACCTGAATCTGGCCGCTGCGAATGTAAACATCGCGTTGGGGAAACGGGATTTCGATGCCGGCCTCCCTGAATTTCCTCGCGATTGCGAAGTTCAGATCACTCTTGAAGCGCCGGGGACGAAAGCTCATCTCGCTGCTCCAAACGACCAGCTCGAAATCGATCGAGTTGTCTCCGAATTTTTCGAGAAAAACATTCGGCGCCGGATCTTGTAACGCGTTCGGGTGTTCTCGACCGACGGCGATGAGCGTTTCGCGCACTTTTTCGATATCGCTCCCATAGGCCACGCCGACGGGAATACGGAAACGGACGCGCGGATCTCCATAGGTCCAGTTCGTGACCGGCTCTTCGATGAACTTCTGGTTAGGCACAATCATCGTGATGTTGTCGTTCGTGCGGATAATCGTGCAGCGGGCGCGGATTTGCTCTACCTGACCGGTCACGTCCCCAACTTCCACGCGATCGCCGAGCGTGATGGGCCGTTCCGCGAGAATGACGAGCCCGCTGATAAAATTGCTTGCGATGTTTTGC
>JACDBM010000066.1 GCA_013694945.1 Chthoniobacterales bacterium | reverse complement strand
GAGCGAGCACGTGCGTTGAAAGCTGAAGTAATCCTCGACGGCGAGATTATGGCTTTTGAGCACGGGCGAAAACTCACATTTTTCGACCTGCAAAAGCGGCTCGGTCGCAAGAGCGAAGGAAATGACTTATTCGCGACTGCTGCAGCAGACGTGCCGGTCGTGTTCGTCGCGTTCGATCTTCTCTGGCTGAATGGCCACTCATTGTTGAAAACTCCGCTGCGGGAACGGCGCGATTCCCTCCGCAGTTTGCAACTTCCGCCGCAGTTTCAGGTTTCCGAAATTTCGCCGGTGCATTCGGCGGATGGAATCGAGCAGGCATTTCAGAACGCGCGGCGGCGCATGAACGAAGGCTTGCTGGTGAAGGATCCGGAAAGCGTCTACTCGCCTGGGCGGCGCGGGCTGTTCTGGTTCAAGCTCAAGAAGGAGCTGGCGACACTGGACGTGGTCGTGATCGCGGCAGAGCTTGGCCATGGAAAACGTAATCATGTCCTAAGCGATTACACCTTTGCGGTTCGGGACGACGCGAGCGGCCAGCTTCTGTCCATCGGAAAAGCCTACAGCGGCCTGACGGACGTGGAAATCGCCGAGCTAACGGAACACTTCAAGAACAACACGATTATTGATCGCGGCCGTTATCGTGAAGTGAAGCCCAATGTAGTCCTGGAAGTCGCCTTCGATTCGGTGCAGCCGAGCACCCGACATGCAAGTGGTCTGGCATTGCGCTTCCCACGCATAAAGGGAATACGACGCGACAAGACTGTCGACGCGATCGACACCCTCTCCTATGCGCGGCAACTCTCCGCGCAACGTGCGAGCGCGGTTTAAGGCTCGTCAGTGCCCGCAGGGCTGTCCTGCGGTTCAGCAATGTCCTTGTCCTGCCCGGGCTGTAGCTTGCGCTTCCCTTTGCCGACCGTCGGCGAGGGAGTCGGACTTGGTGAAAGCGTCGCAGGGTCATGGACCGCGGGCGTGATCGCTGGCTTGCCGGCTGGAGGAGTTGGCGTGGGCGCTGTAGTAGTTTGCGTCGGCGGTGGAGTCACGATGGCTGAGGGTGGCGTGGTTGGAACAACCGGCGTCGTCGCTGGAGCGGGCAACCTTCTCGCCGCGCGAGCGGTTGTTTCGCTGGGGTCAGTTGCGGCAGGAGCGGGGCTCTCATGCGGAACTGCTGCAGGAGCACGCTGCCCTGGAGAAATCGGCGGCGTGGGCGTGTTCTTGGCAGCGCTTCGGCTCATATCGCGGAGTCTCTCGGTGCGGATCGCCTGCTGCTGGCGCCATTGCTCAGCTTTTGCTGCTGCCGCGCGGTCCCGTCCCGCGTCGGACGTTCTGGCGCCGTCACTTGAAGCATCGCCCGGCGTAGAAGCGAGTGGAACGACTGGACTCGGCGTCGCCGATGGTGGTGCCGGGGTCACTGGGGCAGCGGCTCCCTTTTCCCGCTTTCGTGTTTCGTCGCGCTCTTCGCGGACCCTGTCCTGAAGCTTGCGCTGTTCTTCCAAACTTGGGGAGACTGCGTTGAATGGTGTAGCAGCTGGCGTGATCAGAGGTTTCGCGGTCGATGCAGGACTCAGCGTCGGATCTAGTCGGGGCGGCAGAGATGGCGTGACGGTCGCAGAAACTACGGGTGCAGCCGTTGGCTTTAAGGTCGCGGTCGGCACCACGCGCGGTGACGGTGTTGGCGTCGGAGTTGCGACCGGCGAAATGGTTGGGCTTGATGTTGCTGTCGGAGTCGCGAGCGCGCGCGGCGAAGGTGTTGCGGTTGGGGAAACTACCGGCGCGACGGTTGGAGTTAACCTTGGTGAGGCAGTCGCCAGTGCGCGCGGCGACAGCGGTGGCGTTGGAGATGTCAACGGCGGCTTGGTCGGCGTCGAAATCGGCGGCGCGCTGGCGACGACGCGCGGGGAAGGTGCTGCCGTCGGCGCAAGTGCGGGCTTTGGAGTCCCCGCTGGAACCTGAGCAGGCGTTTGCATTGGACGAGGCGTCGCCGGCGTGGATGGAGCATCAGCAACTTCCGGTTTCTGAAACCTTTTCGGGGGCGCGTCTGGTGGCGGCGTAGCTTCTGATCGCATTTTTGCTCGAGCTCGCTCGGCTTCAGGTTGATTTGAAGTGCCACGCTCCACCGTCACTTGTCTGATGGGCTCGCCGACGGTCTGCGGTCGCTGGACCGCACGTGCGCTGAAGAGTGGTGTCATCATCGCGATCGTTTCACCGCGCACAACGGCTCGGGGCGTTTCATTTTCTTCGACGTTGTACTGGCGCTCGATCCGCTTGCGTTCCAAAGGCTGCCGGCTGCGCACGCGCAGCTCATTAAAGTCAGGCCCCTCGTTCACGATGGTCGTGTTGTTATATGTGATGTTCGTGACGTTGATGGTCTGAGTCACGATCGTGACGTTCCGCTCTTGAGGAATAACGGCGCGCTGCAGATTTTCGTTTCCGATATCTTCGTTGGGAATGAAAACGTATTCGCCGGCGTCGATATCATAATAGCTGTCGGCCCACTTCCGAATGCCGGTGCGGCGCTCGAAGCGAGCTTCAGGTGGGAGCGGAGCCCAACCGACATGCTGATCGCTCTTGCGCCATGAGACCCAGGCAGGTGCCCATTCTTCCCCCGGAACCCAGACCCAGCCGACGCCGCTCAGGCGTGTCCAGCGCCCGTAGTGATAAGTCGCCCAGCCGAATGGCTCATCGGAAACCCAGGTCCAACCCGCCTCCGTGTAAGCCCAGCGTCCATCGGTATACGGCCGCCAGTCTCTGCGTTGCGCTTCGCGCGGCTGCCACACGAAACCGTAGTCGCTCGTCTCTCGCCAGGCGCCGTAAGGGTCGAGCTTGCGATAGAACGTGTCATAGGAACGTGTCTCGCTCTGCTCCCCGGAAGCCACACGTGAGTCGCTGCGTGGCGTCGCCGTGGCTGTGATCGTGGTAGTGGTCGTGCGTTGGGCTGCAGCTTCTTTCTCGGCGATCGCTTTTTCCCGGGCCTCGAGCTCGGCCTGTTGCCGCGCGAGACGCTGCTGCTCGTCCGCCTGGCGCTCAGCGGCGAGACGCTGTTGCACCTCCTGCTCAATCTGCGCGTTTCTGTCCGCTTCGTTCTGCGGTTTCTGGCATGAGACTACAAGCAGCACGGCGGCGGCGAGGAAGGAGTAGCTGGACAATTTCATGGGCAATTTAGACCGGGGTGATCTTTCGTTATTCGAAGCAAAGGAGCAGCGGGGCTGCATTCCTAATTGCTGGCTCTTCTGCTCGGCGCTCGCAGCGTCGCTGCTGACATCAATCACAAACGTCAAGGCGGAGAGGGTGCGGAGACCGGTGTGGCAGCGGGAGCGGGCACAATCGTTACCGTCTCAAGTTGGTCTCGACGCGATTTCTGCACGTTGGAAAAAATCGCCAGGAGCGCCATCACCAGGAGGATGAGCGCCATCAATTGCAAGCCGCCCCGTGGAGCAGGCGACTCCGGCGGCGCAGATTTTCGGTTCTCTTTTCCTGTCACATCACACTATCGGGATGCAAGTGTGGGGCGCAACTTGCTTGCACATTACTCGGCGCGAAGTGCGGCGATCGCTTCCATGACGCGTTCACTTAAGCGCGCGTAAACTTCCTTGTCGCGAGGCGGGAAATCAGCCTCGCGGAATTGAATCGGCTCGCCAATGACCACCGTAATCGGACGCAGCCGCACACGGCCACTTCCCCGCGGCAACGCTTCACGCGCACCGAAGATTCGCATCGGCAAGACCGGTGCGCGCGTTTTCGCGATGACGAACCCAAGTCCAGGAAGAGCCGGCTGGAGATTCCCATCCAGCGTCCGCGCTCCTTCCGGAAAGACAACGGTCGCTTTCCCTGCATTCAAAATCCGGATGAGTGCCTTCAATGCGCTTCGATCCGTTCCTTCCTGATCGACGGGGACAACGTTGAGCTTCGGCAGAAGCCATCCGAGCACCGGCCCATCGAGCAACGTTCTTCGCGCGAGGAAATACGTCTCGCGCCCTGAGGAGATGCCAGCCAGCGGCGGGTCGAGATAGCTCTGGTGGTTCATCGCGATGATGAGCGGCCCTTTCAGAATGCGCCGATCCCGGTGCAGAATGCGAAACCTGAAGAAAATGCGAGCAAGGATCTTCGCCAGATAATACCCGGTCCAATACCAGGGATTCATTGGGACGAGACAGACCGGCATGACCCGACCTGCTTCGCTTCGACGCTGAAATTTCGCGCGCGCAGGCAGCGCAGGATTTCGCTGACGACCTCATCGATCGAGAGAATGGAACTATCAACAACGTGCGCGTCGGCCGCCACGGTCAGGGGCGAATCGCTGCGGGAAGAGTCCACCTCATCACGGAGGGCGATCTGATCTGTCTGGCCCTGCGCGGCTCTGCGTTGTGAGCGAATTGCGTGGGAGGCATCGATGTAAAACTTATAGGACGTGTGCGGGAAGACGACCGAACCGATGTCGCGACCTTCCATGACCACGTCGTCTTGCATGGCGTAGGCACGCATCCGGCCCACGAGCACGGCGCGCACGCGTGGAACCCTGCTAACGAGCGACACGCTTTCGTTCACCCGTACCTCCCGCAGATGGATTGAAGGATCAGTGCCTTCGATCAGAATGCGTGATTCCTGGTCGAGCAAATCGGTTTCAAATCGCGTGGCTTCGACCAGAGCAGCGACAGCTGCCTGATCGTGCGGGTCTACGCCGCACTGCAAAACGTGCCAGGTGAGCGCCCGGTACATGGCGCCGGAGTTCACATACACGAATTCAAGTTTCTGCGCGAGTTTTCGCGCGACACTGCTTTTCCCGGAAGCGGCGGGGCCGTCGATCGCGATGACGCGTTTGTAGGCCGGAACGGACGGGCTCATGTCAGAACGAGCGCAACCGCGCGAGCCGTGCATGCTATTCCTCGCTATCGACCCGGGAGGCGGTAAGCGAACTGATCACCGGCGTCGTGACCCGTTGCCTTTTCGGATTCATCACCTCTTCGAGTGCCTTGCCAAATTCGGGGTACGACTCGTTCACGCAATCCGCATCCTGCACGACCGTCTCGCCTTCGGCGAAGAGGCCTGCAATCGCGAAAGCCATGGCGATGCGATGGTCTCCAAAACTCGCGAGGCGGGCGCCGCGTAAGGAGCCACGTCCGTGAATTTCCAAGCCGTCGTTTAACTCAATAACCTGGGCGCCCATGGCGCGAAGATTGTGTGCGATGGCGGCGATGCGATCAGTTTCCTTGATGCGGAGTTCCTCCGCGTGGCGGATGGTGGTCGTGCCGCTCGCGAGCGCACCGGCGACCGCGAGAATCGGCAGTTCATCGATCAGCTGCGGAATCTCCCGCCCTTGCATAGTGGTGCCTTTGAGCGGCGCGCCGGTGATTTCCACGGTTCCGCGCGGCTCGATTTGGTCGACGTCTTCCACTGCCTCCCGCACCTGCGCCCCCATCCGGATGAGAACGCCGAGCAGCGCGGTCCGTGTCTCATTCAACCCGATATCCCGGACGAGGAGGTGACCGCCCGGTTGCGCGCCGGCGGCGACAAGCCAAAACGCGGCGGACGAAATGTCGCCGGGAATAAAAAAATCGCGCGACTCCGGAACCTGATCGCCCCAGATAGTGATGCCGCCATCTTCTTCCTCAAGGGTTCGCACCAGGAAATAATTCAGCATCAGCTCGGTGTGATTCCGGGTAGGCGCCGGCTCCTTTACGGTGGTCTTCCCTTTTGCGAACAAGCCCGCGAGGAGCAGGGCGGTTTTCACCTGAGCGCTCGCGATCGGTGAGTCGTACTCGATCCCGCGCAGTCTTGAACCAGTGATTCGCAACGGAGCACTTTCGTTCGGCCCTTCGGCCACAATGTTCGCTCCCATCTCGCGCAATGGCTTGATCACGCGCCCCATCGGCCGTTTCGATAAGGTCGAGCCAGCAACAAGCCGGCAATTGAAGGGCTGACCTGCAAACAGTCCGGCCAGAAGTCGCATGGTCGTGCCGGAGTTTCCGCAATCGATGTCACCGCTGGGCTGGGTCAGTAGACGCTTCTTTCCGTGAATGATCAGCAATTCCGGCTCGGGCTGCTCGATCGGGATGCCGCAGACGCGGAGGGCTTGCACCGTGCGCATGCAATCATTACTCGGTAGAAAACCGCGCAGGACACAGACACCATTGGAAAGCGCCGAGATAATTGGCGCGCGGTGCGAGATGCTCTTGTCGCCCGGCACCGTGATCTCGGCGTCGATCCGCGGCGCCCGTTTTACGCGGAATTCCATGTCGAGAGTGGGTTCATCGCTTCCCGGCGGGGGACCCGAGTCTCCGGGGCGAACCGCGGTGCAGCATCGGGAACATCTCCTGGCTTGTCCAGCAAGCCGGAAGCGCCGGGCCAAGAGCGTAGCCGTGGCGCGAACTCCGCGCGAAAGAAAACGTCAGCTCTACGGAACGAGGAAGATTTTGCCAGTGTAGGGATCCTTAACCTCCGTGCCTGGCGCATAGCCCCTGACGTCCGTCATTTTGTCAGGAGAAAACGGACTGCGCACAAATCCAGGCTTGCCCTCGACCGGAACTCCGTAGGGGTAGTCGCCCTTCGCGGTTGGCGGCGCTGGAGCGGGCGCGGGAGGGGACGCAGTATCCACATCCGAATACGGTGTCACAGGAGGGGGCGTCGGCTGCAACGTGGGATCTCCGAACGGTTGCGGCGGAGGTGGGTACTGCGTCTGCGGCGCCGGATATCTGCTCACCGTGCGGGTTGTTCTTACTGGTGGTTCGTCAATCTCGCAGGCCACGAAAGCGAAAGTGACAAGCAACCCGAGTGAGAGCGAGAATTTCATAAGCGATTACGACGAATCTTCGTCCGTTCTAATTCAATGCCAGAACCCTGACAATGGTTAATTGCGCGTCGAAAAAGGAAGGCTGCCTGTATTTCATTTCGGGCAGCTGAAGAAGCAGTAGTATGACAGATGAGCCGTCCCAAATCTAGAAACGTAGTTAAGAGTGACGATAAGTCTCCCGCGAGATATAAAGGTTGGCAGCGCTCTCTTTTCCATCGAACGACACCACCGTGACAGCAAACGACCGCGAGCAGATCCTGGTGGCAGACGACGACCCGATGAGCCGTCGTTTGCTGGTCCGCACCCTCGTGAGCGCGGGCTTCGCCTGTCGGGAATCCGCGGACGGGGTTGAGGCTCTCGAGATTTTGCACAAAGAGATTCCTTCTCTCCTCCTGCTCGATTTCGACATGCCGGGCCTGAACGGAGCGGAGGTTTTAAAGCGCCTGCGCGCGGAAACGGACCCGGCATTCGCCCAGTTGCCGGCGATCATGCTCACGGGCCACGGTGGGGAGGAGAGCGAAGTCCTCTGTTTAGAGGCAGGCGCAGATGATTTCGTGACCAAGCCGATCAACCCCGCCGTGTTGCGCGCGCGGATTGAGACGCAGTTGCGCCTGCGTTCGATGCGACGGCAACTGCAACAGCAGAATGATGAACTGGAAGCGTGGCGGACAAATCTTGAACGCGATTTGGAAGCGGCACGGCTGACCCAGCAATCGCTGATTCCGCAAAAGACGCCGGCGTTGGAAGGCTGGAATGTCGCGGCTGTCTATCGTCCTGTGATACAGGTAGGCGGCGACATTTACGGATGGCTGCGGATGGCAGACAACCGCACGCTTTTCTGGATCGCTGATGCGACCGGTCACGGCGCGTCCGCCGCTCTTCTCACGACTTTGACCAAGCTGCTTTTTCAGCACGGCAATGCAGAGCACAAGATGCCGGCGACGATCATGCGCGCGGTCAACAACGATTTCCGAACCATCTTCGGCGCACGTTCCTTCATGACCGCGATGTGTGTCGCGCTCGAGCCGTCGACTGGCCGTGCCACGGTGGTGGGGGCGGGCCATCCGCCTTTGCTCGTGGCACGGCACGGTGGAGAAACCGAGGCGATCCCTTCCTCAGCTCCCCCATTGGGCTTGGTGGAGAGTTCAAACTTTTCAGAAACTGATGTCCACCTCGCACCCGGTGACGCCTTCTTTCTTTACACGGACGGATTGTATGGAGCTAACGAAGCAGTGGAAGCTGTGCGCCTCACGCCCGAAAAACTGGCAACGATGCTCCAACCTGCCGGTTTGGACGCACACGCTTTGTTGGCCAGTGTGATCGCGCAAGCAACCTTAGGGAATGGCGATAAACCGCTCCCGGACGATATCGCGGCCATCGTGGTGAAGCGTTCTGAATGATTTGTGGAAATTTTATCATTGCCCTGCTCCTAGGCAGGGATTAATCAGCCTCTATGCCGAAATCCACCTCCACCAAGACTCCTTCCAAACGCAAACCGAATGCCGCCTTTATGAGGCCGGTGCAGCCAGACGAGAAGCTCTCCGAAATCGTCGGTTCCAGACCCCTGCCACGTTCTGAGCTCACGAAGAAGCTTTGGGACTACATCAAGAAAAATGGCCTCCAGGACAAAAAGAAGAGAACGCAGATCAATGCGGATGACTCCCTCAAGCCAGTTTTCAACGGCAAAAGCCAGGTCAGCATGTTCGAAATGACCACGCTTGTCTCAGGGCACATCAAAGCTTCCTAGATTCAAATTGGTTCTGGTTTGGCCCGGCGCATCGTCGCCGGGCTAACTTTGTACGGAGCGAGCGCAGCAGGGACGGTTAGTGCGGTGTGTCGGAGAGTTTTGACACGTTTTTTCAATCAACTCGCTGCTCGAAAGAATGAGCTCCTACCGCTCAGCCCGCTGCCAGACCGTTTATTCTTTCAACTCATTGCACTGGAGACTGCTCCGCCCTCCTGCTTGCGCCCAACGAGAAGATGCAGGAAGTTTTGAGCGTGAATTCTCTTCGTGTGCTTCTTAGTGCTCTTGCCTTTCTTTTGCTCACCGCCTTTTCGGTCTCGGCAAAACCAGGCTGGTTGACCGATTTCAAGAAGGCGCAGGACGAAGCGAAGTCTAACAAGAAGCTCCTTCTGGTCGACTTCACGGGCTCTGATTGGTGTGGATGGTGCATCCGGCTGGACAAGGAAGTTTTCTCCAAGTCCGAGTTCAGAGAATACGCGAGCAAAAACCTTATCCTGATGGAAGTGGACTTCCCAAAGGGCAAGGAATTGAGCGGCCCTGAGCGGACGCAAAACGAGGAGCTTGCGAGGCGGTTCGGCATTCAGGGTTTTCCCACGATCGTGGTGCTGGATGGCGACGGGAAGAGAATCGGCGAACTCGGATACATGGCCGGCGGGCCGTCCGCGTTTATCGCCGAGCTGGACAAACTCCGCAAAGGATAGCCGCTCTACGGCTTTCTGGTTAACCCGCCCTGACCGGCTCTTCCAGAGTTCGTTCCAAGGCTTCAGCAAGCTCGCTGCGCGTAAATGGTTTCGGCAACGCACCACGGAAGCCAAAGGCGAGAAACTCTGAGAGCGCGGCCTCGTCGGAGTACCCGCTGCAGATTATCGCATTGACCTGCGGATCCATTCCTCGCAAGCGCTCGATTGTGGCGACTCCACCGAGCCCGCCACGCACCGTCGCGTCCAGAATGACCGCCTGGAAGTTTTCCCCCCGGCGAAGAGCGCGTTCGTACGTCCTGATCGCCTCCAACCCGTCGGAGACCGCCGTCACGTCGTAGCCGAGAGTTCCGAGCAGCTGTGAAGTGAGTTCACGAATGGCGGCTTCGTCGTCCATCACGAGCACGCGTTGGTGATTGAACTGGTAAACGCGTCCGTTCTCTTTCTGCGGGGTCATGGCTAATCTCTTGTCGCTAGCCGGCAGGTAGAAAGTAAAGGTCGAGCCCTCGGGGGACGTCTTCTCGAGATGGAGGAGCCCTCCATGCTTTTTGACGATCGAATAGCTGATCGCGAGACCGAGCCCGCTTGCCGCCGGTTTGGTTGTGAAATATGGGTCGAAGATTTTAGTCGTTAGCTCCTCGCTGATGCCCGGTCCGCGATCGCTGATGGTGATTTCCAAGTAACGTCCTGCTGGAAGCAGAGGACTCTTTTCGGGCAGCTCCAGGTTGCGCGCCGCGAGACGCACTGTGCCTCCGTGCGGCATGGCTTCGCGGGCGTTCAGCATTAACGCATTCACCACCTGCTCGATCTGGCCCGCGTCTACCTCGGATTTCCATAGGTCCGCCGCGACATCGATCTCTGCGCGAAGATTTGAGCCATACAGGGAAAACTCCGCTGATTGCTCGAGCAGCTGGGCGACAGAGACGACTTTCTTCAAAGGCGCGCCACCCTTAGAGAACGTAAGCAACTGGCTGGAGAGATGCGCGGCGTGCTGCGCCGCCTGGCCGGCTCTCGCGAGAAAGGAGAGGACCTTGCTGCAATCGCCTGGCGTCTCGATTTGCGCGAGGCCGATGTTTCCGGAGATAACGGTCAGAATGTTGTTTAGATCATGCGCAATCCCTCCGGCCAGCGTTCCGAGCGATTCCAGCTTGCTTGTCGTCAGCCGCTCGCCTTCGTTGCGCTTGCGCTCGGTGATATCGCGAAAGAAAACCGAAATACCTTCGCCGCTTGGATAGGCGTGCACCTCAAACCAGTTCTTCGCTCCCGCGTCTGTCGCTTCGAACTCCACTGCCACCTGCTCGGCCATCACTTTGCGGAAGTTGGCTTCGAAAAGTGTTTCCTTCAGCGCCGGCAGCTTTTCCCACAGATTGGACCCGATGAGTTCATCCCTGTCGCGCGCCAGCAGGAGTTCCGCTTCGGGATTGAGGTAGATAAGTTTCCAATCGTGATCGACCGCCAAAAAACCGTCCGTCGTGTTCTCCAGGATGTTCTTCATCGTTCGCGCCGATTCCTGGAGGGCGGCCCGCGCATGGTTTCGCTCGGAAAGATCGCGAATTTGCCGCTCCGCGACTGAGAGACGCACGTTGAGCAAACCGAGATCGAGCGGCTTGGTCAGATAATCGTTCGCTCCCGCCTCCAGAGCGAGCTGCAAATCCTCCGTGTCCGCCCGGGCCGTGACCAGAAGAATGAACATCTCGTCGCCGCCTTTTTGCGCCCGGATTTCGCGGCACAAATCGATGCCGCTTTTTCCCGGCAGCATCCAGTCGAGGATCAGGAAAGCGAACCCCTGGGTCTGCAGTGCGGCTTCGGCTTCTTCGGCGCTGGCCACAGCGACAACGTCGTGACCGCGTCGCTCAATTAACCGCTGCAAATTGCGGCGGCTGTCAGCATGATCTTCAACCAGCAGAATCTTCATCTTGGAAACGCGCCCGAGGCGGAAAAAGGCGTCTCCCCTGTTCTTAGCAGGATAACTGCCAAGGAACGGCCCTTTCTGGATGTCCCCGGCGCGCGGTCGAAAGGGTTCTCTCGCTGCGAGAAGCAGAGGCACGCCTGCTCTGCTGGTCCCCATGTTGCGTTGCCCCTTCCCTCTGCTAGATACAGCAAAGTTTTCGGTACCGTGTCGCCGCTCATGCCTGTTTTCCGGTTGTTTTTTGTCTGCGGCTTGTGTCTTTGCCTAACAGAAGCTGCCATTGGCCAAGCCAACCCTCCTGCCCGTTCCGAGCCTGCTCGCAGCCTTTCCGTTCCAGCCTCGCCCCTCCCTTCCGGACCGAAGATCACGTTCAATTCCGTGCATGTGGAGGGCCCATACGTCGCGATGACTTTCGATGACGGGCCTAGCGCCACCCTCACGCCCAAGCTCCTCGACCTTCTCGCCGCCCGTCGAATGAGAGCGACTTTCTTTATCGTGGGTGAAAACGCGGCCGAGTATCCGGAAATCGTCAGACGCGCGGCGCGCGAAGGACACGAAATCGCGAATCACTCCTGGTCGCACCCCAATCTCAGCAAAATGAGCGACGAAGGCGTTCGTCGGGAACTCCAAAAAACGGACGACGCGATCACCGCGGCCATCGGAGTGCGCCCCACCTTACTCCGGCCTCCGTACGGTTCGATTACGGCGCGGCAGAAGAGTTGGATTAACGAAGTCTTTGGCTATCGCATTATCATCTGGGACGTCGATCCGCTGGATTGGAAACGCCCAGGCTCAGGTGTTGTGACGAGCCGGATTGTGAACGAGACCAAGCCCGGCTCGATCATTCTCGCGCATGATATTCATCCGGCGACAGTCGAGGCGATGCCAGCTACTTTCGATCAGCTGGAGGCGAGGGGCCTTAAGTTCGTTACCGTCTCGGAGTTACTAGCCATGGCTCGACCATCGCCGCCCGGACCAGACGCAACGGCAGCGCCCGTGGCGCGACCGGCTGCCCCCCCGGTTCAGCCCCCTGCATCCGCACCCGCGGCGCCGGTGGTCTCATCGCCGGCCGGACCGAACTGATAATCCGGCCATGATTGCCGACAAATACCTGCAGCTTCGAACTGAGCTCGAAACTGCACTGACAGCCTTGCTCAAGCTCAGTTCTGAGATTCGTCGAGACGCAGGGAACCTGGATCTTCTTCACGGTCTGCTCCGCGATGTTCGCGAGCCGCTCCTATTTGTCGTGGTCGGTGAAGTTAAAGCAGGCAAGTCCTCGCTCTTGAACGCGCTCTTCGGGCAGGAGTTTGCAAAAGTGGACGTTCTCCCTGCGACGGACCGCGTTTACATTTTCCGTTACGGCGACGAGGAGAGCTCGGTCGAAGTTTCACCGCAGCTCAGTGAGCGCTATCAGCCGATCCCGTTTTTGCGTGACTTCAACGTCGTCGACACGCCGGGAACGAACACGATGGTGCCACAGCATCAGACGATCACTGAGAATTTCATTCCGCGCGCGGACCTTGTTCTGTTTGTGTTTTCCGTCACAAATCCCTGGACGCAATCTGCATGGACACTGCTGGATTTAGTTCAAAAAAGGTGGCTCAAGAACATCGTCTTTGTCTTACAGCAAGCCGATCTGCGCGATGCCGCGGAGATCGA
The DNA here is from genome assembly GCA_013694945.1 of Chthoniobacterales bacterium. Classification (GTDB taxonomy): domain Bacteria; phylum Verrucomicrobiota; class Verrucomicrobiia; order Chthoniobacterales; family UBA10450; genus JACCTI01. Next base: position 4,397 of record JACDBM010000066.1, on the reverse strand, counting down.
GGTGATTCAACGACATCTCGCCGACACCGCGGCGCAAAAGCTCGGATTCACGCCGCCAATTTTTGCCGTCTCCGCCCGCAAAGCTCTCCTCGCGCGCACAACGGGTTTGGATAAGGAACGGCTCTGGGCCGAGAGCCAGTTTGGACCCTTGGAAGAGCAGATTAACCGCATGGTGACGCAGAGCGGGGCGCGCGTTCTAAAGCTCCAATCCACCGGCAAAACGGCCACCCTGCTCCTGGGGGAGATCTCCGAGGAACTCCGGGGCAGTTTCGATTTGATCCTCCGGGACGAGCAGCATCTCACGCGGGTGGCGGCCTTCCTTCAATCCCGTAAAGAACAAACTCTTCGCCAAGTGGCGGGGTTTCTGCGCGGAGTGGAGCAGGCCTGCCGCGATTGCGCCGAGCATGGCACGAAGCTGATCGAGGAGAAGCTCTCGTTCTGGAAGACATGGCGCCTGATCTGGAGCCGCGAACAATGGCAGCACGATTTCCAGAACGAAGTGGAGACGAAGCTCCGCCAAACCGTGCAGCCGCAGGTCGAGAATGCGGTGCAGTTGCTGGAAGCTGATTTGCGCGGGATTTGGCCGCAACTTCAGGACATCATCGAGGCGCAATTTGCTTCCGAGGGAAAGAATCGTGTTTCGAGAATGATCCCGGATTTCGCCCGGCAACGCCGCGAGCTTTTGCAGTCGATCCAGCTCACTCTCGTGGAGCGGATTGCCGGCAAAGGTGTGGAAGAAGAACTCGGACGCATGTTCCGGGAGAGCGCCGCCTGGTTGCGGTTGCCGGCGGGAGTCGCCGCGGCCGGAGGAATTGCGACCGTTCTCGCGGCGATGATCAGCGCATCGGTCGCGGACGTCACCGGCGTGGTGGCGCTTTCCGCCGCGGCTCTCGGGACGTTTTTTGCCTTTGGCCAGCGCCGGAAAATACTTCGCGCCTACGAAAAGGAAATGGAGATCAAGCGCGGGGAGCTAACGCGTGCGATCGAGGGGCAAATGGAACACGCGATCGATCTCTTCTACAAGGAAATCTCCAATGCGTTCCAGCCACTCGCCGCGTTTTGTTCCACCGAGCGGAAGCGATATGAACCACTGCTAGATCGCGTGGAAGAGCTGAAGGAAATCTTCGCTTCATTAATGACCCGTTTCGGGCAGGCCGGTTAAGCGCGCACTCGTCATCCCACGGGAACTGGTCACCTAAGGCCGAACAATCTCGAGCGAGAATACCGGCGGCGAAGCTCGTTAGCGGAGTCCGCCGAACCAGCAGACTGCGGCAATTCCCAAAGGGAGCCCTGCAAGGAGTGTGAGAGACGCGGGTTGCGAGCGGCTGGCGGCTACTTCGTCTTTTTCGTGTCAGTCGTTTGCTGGACCACTCGCTGCTGGCTTTGACGCTGGGCGATCACAAAGTGATTATTGTCGCCGTGATTACGCCACGGCCCCGCAGGCACGTCACGGACTTCCACGAATTGCCAATCCGTTACGTCGGTCGATTGCAATCCGAGATAGTCCCGCACGGCTGGAGAAACATCTAGCCCGGCGCCGCGGTTCAGGTTCGGCTTTGGCTTCTCGTTCTGGAAAACATATTGGAAATGATCCGTCCGAAAAGGCCCGCAGTCTTCCCATTGTGCATAGCAGATGCGGTTGCCTTTCCGCACCGCGATCCACCGCCCTTTGCACACCGACTTTCCCGGTTCCGTATATTGCTGCTTGAACCACGGAATCACCAGAGCCGCCTCGGGCTTAAACTGTCCGTGCGTCACGTCATTATAGGGCAGTGCGACGTAAAACGGATTCTGTCGCGGAGTAAACGAAGCCGGGATGTAGTTTTTCCGCCCAGATGGATCGGGCGTGTCGTATCCGCCGTAATTTAGGGTCCAGTTCGCGTCCCACGAGCTCTTGTTATTCGGCACGGGATTGTTCGCGGTCGGTTGCTCGCCAATCCAGAATACCGTGGTGACGATATTAGCCTTCCACGGGTAACGCTGCGTGCTCGTCCGCGAGGACGTGGGGACAAACACCTGCGGCTCTACCTTCAGCATCGCCTGCTCGCGCAGCTTCATCGCGTATTTCGCGAAGTCGGCCGAACTCTCATAAGGAGACTGGGCGCGCCCTGCCACCGTACTCCCCAGGAGCAACAGGCAGAATGCGAAAGCTTTTCTCATTGTGCAGGTTGGCGCGCTTTTATTAGGCGAGAACAATCCGTCAGGCAAGCCGTTTTGGCCGCTTTTTCCGTCAGTGGCCAGTCCTGAAAAGCAGTATGCATTCCAGCATCATGTCCGGCTCAGCAATGTATCTCGTTTGAAATGCCGGTCTTCCACCTCTGGGTGGTCCAGTGTAAAATGCAGGCCGCGACTTTCTTTGCGGCTCAAAGCGGAGTCAACAATCAACGCCGCAACTGTGGCCAGATTGCGCAACTCCAGGAGATCCACGGTTACCCTGAAGTTCCAATAGAATTCACGAATCTCGCGCTGCAAATTCCGCAGCCGGGCGCTCGCCCGTTGGAGCCGTTTTGCCGTTCGCACAATCCCGACATAATCCCACATCAGTCGCCGAATCTCGCCCCAGTTGTGATAGATCACGACCAGCTCATCTACATCCTGGACATCACCGGGTTGCCACTCCGGAAGGGGAATCACGCGGGCGGGATGCGTCGGCGGCTGCTCGCGCACGAGCGCTTCGCACGCCCGGTGCGCCACGACGAGACCTTCCAGCAGGGAATTGCTGGCAAGTCGATTCGCGCCGTGTAAACCCGTACACCCAACTTCCCCGATCGCGTACAGTCCGGGCAAGCTCGTTGCGCCGTTTACGTCGGTCTTGATCCCACCGCATTGGTAATGCGCCGCCGGCACCACCGGAATGGGCTGCTTCGTCATATCGATGCCGAACCTGAGGCATGTCTCGAAAATATGCGGGAAACGCTCGCGGAGGAATTCCGGCGGCTTGTGGGTGATATCAAGATAGACGCACTTCGCACCCGAGCGCTTGATCTCGGCATCGATTGCGCGCGCTACTATGTCGCGCGGCGCGAGTGACTGCTGCGGATGATAGCGGCGCATGAAATTTTCGCCGCGGCTGTTCCGCAGAATCCCGCCTTCGCCGCGAACCGCTTCCGAAATGAGGAACGACTTGGCCTCCGCGTGAAAGAGGCAGGTCGGATGGAACTGAATGAACTCCATGTTGGCGATTGTTGCCCCCGCCCGCCAGGCCATTGCCACGCCATCACCAGTCGCGATATCGGGGTTCGTCGTATACAGATAAACCTTTCCGCAACCACCCGTCGCGAGCACCAACCGATCCGTGCGAATTGTCTCTACCTCGCTCGTCCTGTCATCCAACACGTAGACGCCAAGGCAGCGATCCTCCGCGGCAAACCCGAGTTTGCCTGCTGTGATCAGATCGACCGCCATGTGGTTCTCGAGCAATTCCACCTGTGCGCAACGTTCCAGCTCGCGCAGCAAAGTTTTCTCAATTTCGAGTCCGGTTACATCCTGCACATGCAGGACGCGCCGCTTGGAATGGCCGCCCTCACGGCCCAAATCCGGTTCCCGTTGCCCGGCCACTTCGCGCTCGTCAAAGAGCAGACCGAATTCTGTCAACTCGCGGATGCGTTCAGGACCCTCCGTCACAATCGTCCGAACCGTGGCCTCATCGCAAAGCCCAGCGCCTGCTTCGACCGTATCCCGCAGGTGCAAATCGAACGAATCTTCGCTGCTCGTCACGCAAGCTATTCCCCCTTGCGCCCAGGCCGTATTCGAATCGTCACCTTTCCGCTTGGTGATGACCGCGACGGACCCGTGTTTGGCCGCCTTTAAAGCGAAGCTGAGTCCCGCGATTCCGCTGCCGACCACGACAAAATCGTATTCTCTCATGCGAGCAGTATGTTATCGATCAGGCGAGTCTGACCAAAATAGACTGCCACCGCCAGCAACGAAGATGCCGTCACGAGTTCGCGCGGCTGCAAAGTTTCGGCATCGACAATCTCAACGTAATCGATGCGCACGCTCTTGCCGCGGCCGACATTGTTGCCAGCAGCGACGTTGTAGCCGCGGGCGTGGACCCCGGCCGGTTGGCTCTCAATCCGAGCGCCAACCTCACTCACGAGGCGACTTACAGACGTTTCCCCTTGCCGCACCCGCTCCGCCGCCTGGAGAAGTGCCACGCGTAAAACTGGCGCCTGCCGCCGCTCTTCTGGACTCAGGTATTGATTCCGCGAACTGCACGCCAGCCCATCAGCCTCGCGGACTGTCCGCGCGGCGATAATCTCGACGCCAAAGTTCAAGTCGCGCACCATCTTACGGATGATGGCCAGTTGTTGAAAATCTTTCTCGCCAAAGACAGCCGCGTCCGGCGAGAGCAGATGAAAGAGCTTCGTCACGACCGTGCAGACACCGCGGAAGTG
>JACDBM010000062.1 GCA_013694945.1 Chthoniobacterales bacterium | reverse complement strand
GTGTCGCACGCCGCACCGCACTTTCAACGGCGGTTCGGTCGATCAGCATTACGCGCGCTTCGTTTGTTCCCCAGCTGGTAAGGCCGTAGTAGCCAAAACCAAACGAGCGGACTGAGGGATGCTTTTGCAGCGTATTCGCGATGCTGTTTGGCGATACCGATCGCATACGGGTCATACGAGTTAGCGTCTGCTGTATCGTTAAAACGTGCTTCGCTTCTTCGAAGACGCGTGGCAGAAGATCGTTTATGTGCTGCCGTTCACGGATTCCCCACTCGGCGAGCGCAAACAGTGTCCGCCCTAGGTCAATGAACCTTCTATCACTGCGGATGATCTCCGCTAATTCGTAAGAGTTCGCGTTCGCCGACATCGTGAGGCATCGCTCATGTACGACTTCAATCGTGGAGATCGGACGGTTCTCCTGATGCAGCAAATTCGAGAATTCATCGCGAAGCGATCGCCATTGTGACTCAGGAAGTTTGAAGTGCTTTCGAATGCCAAAAGCTCGCGGGCCAAGCAAGAAGAAGCCATTTTGACGTGTGAGGCTGGCTGCCGCACCACGCCCGCTTGCCACAATTGCTTCCGGCCCGAATCTAACTCGTGCCGCATCGACAATTTCTTCGGGCGTTAGGGCAGTGGAGCTTTTCTCAAGGGCCAATTGCGCGAATTCCCGAGCTGTCATTCGCACTTGGCGAAGGCGAAGTTTGGGACAATCGGGCTGCGTTGCATCGATGACGACTCCTTCAGCGCGACGCAACGCTGCGAGAAAGGCATTCACTGACAGTTCACGAAACCGTCTTTGTTTAAGGAGTTCGGAATATGCATCCGTCAGCGTCGCAGCTTTGGTTGCTTCGCGCAGCCAGTCCAACAACGCCCGATCGATTTCCGCTGAAAGGCCATCGTCCCCGCTCTCGCGGGTAGATCCAGCTGACCAAGCAGGAATCGTTGGCTCAAGATCATCAAGTATTCTCACATAAAAGCCGCCGGTTCCTGCCCACGCGGGATCGGCATCCCCATCCAAAGCGTGAACAGCTGAGGTGTCAGCGGGCAAACGATGCGTTGGCATTCAGTCGCCCAAGCTCTAAAGCGCGAGCGAGCCTAGGCCCCCCACCACGCCTCAATCTTCGTATCGTGCCCCTAATGATCTGGCGCACACGTTCCCTGGTCATCCGAAACTGCTCGCCGACATCTTGGAGTGTTCGAGGATTACCGCTGTTTCCGAAGAGCCGCGCTTCGAAGATCTTTCTATTCCGCGACGACAGTCGAGAAAGGCCAGCATTGATTTCTTCCGCAATCGTCCGCAGGGCAGCGCGAACGTCGACGCTGTCCGTCGCAGAGAACCTCCCGCCGCTCGCCGCACTAACGAGGGCACGCAGTTCAGTGATGCTTCTACGTCCGCAGTTCTGAACCTTAAGAAGATCCGTCACATCTATGCCATGAAGATCACCCAGAGTCTTCCAGCCGCGAGACTGCAATGCATTCTCTAGACGAACTGATACAGGCAATTCCTTCAGCAACAGGCTGTGAACAGCAGGGTGAACCGAGAGAACATTAGGATCGGTGTAACGAGCACCGTGCTCGACCGGGATCTCTTCTGGACTCGCGTGTTGTATCTGGCGGACGAGATCGTGCAACTCAAGCAGTGTCTTTCGACCACAGTTCCGACACTTCGAAATATCGACGTATGATCGTCCCTGCAAATCGCCGAGCAGGTGTAACTTCGCGTATTCAAAAACGTGCGCCAGACGAACCGATACATCGAAACTCCGCAAAGAACGGCCTCGCTCAGCGGAAGGAATAAAGATGCGCTCGGTTTGCCAATCTGGCCCCGCGCCTTTCGGCCCCGGGCCCGCGTCGCCGTAGTGGGTAATGGCCGTGATCTTGGAATCCTTGAACACGGAAAGGTAAAACTTCACTGCGTCTTACGCCTGTGCATCAAACCACAAAAACGGAGCGATCTTCTGCTTCGTTATCGCCATGGCGTGACCATGCCAGCGCGCCGTTTCTCCGGCAAGTTGAAGAACGACTCACCTAGTTTTGGCTACCAGGATCGCTCCGTTACGATGATCTTTTCTACATGTCTCTCCAGCGCTTCCACGAAGCCCAGGTCAGCTGCTCGGCCGGGTACGACAGTTTTCTCCCGGGTTTCGAATGTGCGGGAACTCTGCCGTGGCAAGCGGTGCGGACGCCGCCACGACAGCATCCATTCCGAACGCATCATGAGTTGTTACATTCCGCGAGTCACTCGTCGATGTCACGAGCGCTTGGAACCAGCTCGGCGGCAAGATTAATCGCAGCGATCATACTGTCAGGCCGGGCGATCCCTTTGCCGGCGATTTCAAACGCGGTGCCGTGATCAGGGCTCGTGCGCGGGAAGGGCAGCCCGAGCGTGACATTCACACCTTCATGGAAAGCGTGCAGCTTCAACGGGATCAGTCCCTGATCATGATACATGCAGAGAACGGCGTCCCAATCGCCGGAGGCGGCGTGATGAAACACAGTGTCAGGGGAAAAAGGGCCCGCGAAGAGGGTTGCTGGTCGATGATTGCTGGTTGATCGAAGAGTCGCGATCGCCGGCGCAATAATCTCGATCTCTTCGCGACCGATCTCGCCCGACTCGCCGGCGTGCGGATTCAGGCCGGCGACCGCGATCCGCGGCGGTCGGTTATGCCGCTGGCGCAGGAAATTCTCCAGGAGAATCCCGACGCGGACGATCTCGGATTTGTGCAGAGAGGAAGCAACAGCGTGCAGCGGAATATGGGTGGTGACCAACGCGACCGTGAGGGCACGACCTGTTAAGAGCATCGCGAAATTGTCCACTCCCCAGCGGCTGGCGAAAAATTCGGTCTGACCGGGAAACTCGAAGCCGACTTGGTACATCCGCGCTTTGTGAATGGGCCCGGTGACGACCGCGTCGATCTTTCCGCTCCTGGCCAATGCAGTAGACTCCTCCAGCGCGCAGAGGGCGGCACGGGCGGTTTCGGGGGAAGGATTCCCGGGCGTGCATTTTACCCGATCCCCAATGGTACGGAAGTCGGCGCCCGCCGGGAGACGATCCGAAGCCAGTGCAGCCGAGATGATCTCCGGACCTATGCCGGCCGCGTCTCCCACGGTGATACCGATGCGTTTCAAAGTGGCGCAACTCTGCAACCTGCGCGTCCTCCCCTGACCGGGCCGGAATTCCCCGAATCAGAAGGTGCGGATAGTCGCCTTTTGGCGCAGACCGGCCAGCCAGTTCTCTTGGAGGCGTTGCGCTTCCTCCTGCAACAGCTTCTTCTCGATGTCGGTACGAACTTGCGCGAGCGACCTCGTGTCTCCGCCCTTTTTCTCGTCCACGCGCAGGATATAGTAGTTGCCGCCGAGCTCCACAATGGGGCTGACCTTCTTCACCGGAAGGGCGAACGCGACCTTCTCCAACTCGGGCGCGAGCGTTTTCCGCTCGATCCAGCCCCAATCACCGCCGAGATCACGGGTGCTGTCTTCGGAATACATCTGGGCCATGCGCTCGAAGTCGGCCCCGTTGGCGAGCTTGCCCAGGATTTCCTCCGCGACAATCTTTTGCGCCGCCGAGTTCCCTTCCGCTGAGCGGCTCGGGATCATGATCATGCGCAGCCTGATCTGCTCTTTACTCGTGAATTCGTCGCGGTGCTTGCGATAGTATTCCTCAATTCGCACTGGCGACGCGATCGTGCTCGGTTTGACGTTTTTCCCGCGCATGGCGGAGACGATAATCTTATCGAACTCGTCCTTCCGAAACTGGCCTAACGAGTAATTCTGCGCCTGGAGCGTCTTAATGAATGTGTTCCGGTCTCCACCGAAGTTTTCCCGGATAATGTCGTTGATTCGCTGCTCCACAAAATAATCGGGCAGCGAGAGTCCTTCTTTCTTGAAGTTCTGCACGATGAGCTGCCGGTCGATTAAGTCTTGGAGCGCAGCGGCGCGCACCGCCTTGAGCTGCTTCTCCAACTCTTCGCCTCGGAGTTGCTGGCGAAGTAAGCGTTCGCGCGGCCCCACCACCGCGCGGATTTGGGAAATCGTGATTACCTCGCCGTTCACGACTGCGGCGATCCCGTCGACGACCTGAGCTTCCCCGACACTCTCGGTGCTTGTGCTCCGGCTAGACGGTTGCGCAGCGGGGCTCTGCGCAGCGGCCCGCATTACAACACTGGCTGTGATACCCGCGAGAAGAACGGATGTGAATAGAAGCGAATGCATCGTTGATTCAGATTTGCTTTGTCAGTTCGACAACTTCCGCCAGGTTCCGATCGAGGTTGCCGGGACTCAACCGGGGAAATTTACCGTTCACCAGAATGTAATCGCCACGCCGAGTCAGCATCAACTTTCCTTCGCGAACCTCGACGCGCGTGACCCCGGTCTTGGCGGCGGCGAGTTTTATTTCCGTCAGGGCGAACAAATTGTCAACCGCGGGAGGGGACTTACCGAAACGATCGCGCCAATCTTTTCGGAGCTTTTCGCAATGCTCGCGAGAGCTGATTTGCGCAAGGTTCCGATAAGCCTGAATGCGGAGGGTAGTGTCGCTGATATAGCTGGTTGGAATAAACGCGGGCAGGCGCGCGCCCGGGCCAAGCGGAACAAATTCGGCTTCGTTCGTGGCTACGAAATCCAGCCGCACTTCCGCCTCCAAGCGGGCCTTGAACTTTTCGCCTTTAAGTTGCGTAACGGCCTGCTTTAAGAGCTGGCAGTAGAGATCGAAGCCGACAGCGACGATGTGGCCGCTTTGCGCCGTGCCAAGAATGCTGCCTGCTCCGCGGATCTCGAGGTCCCGCATCGCAATCCGAAAGCCTGCGCCTAACGAGCTGTATTGTTTGATCGCGTTAATGCGCTTGCGCGCGGCGCCCACACTCATCATCTCCCGCGGCAGCAGGAGGTAGGCGTAAGCCTTGTGTTCGGCGCGTCCGACGCGGCCGCGAAGCTGATACAGGTCCGCGAGACCAAAACGATCCGCGCGGTCAATGATGATCGTGTTGGCATTCGGAATATCGAGACCACTCTCGATAATGGTGGTGCAAACCAGGACGTCAATTTTCCCGGCGACGAACCGCGACATCACACTTTCCAGCATGTCGGCGTCCATTTGCCCGTGGCCAAACTCCACCCCGGCTGCCGGACAAAGCTCAACGATCCGGTCGCGCATTTTTTCGATCGACCGCACGCGGTTGTGCAGAAAATAGACCTGGCCCTGGCGCTCGAGTTCACGGTTGATCGCGTCGCGAATGATTCGTTCGTCGTAGCCGCAGACCACGGTTTCGACCGGCAGACGATTTAGCGGCGGCGTCTCGATCGTCGACATGTCTTTCACCCCGACGAGCGAGAGATAAAGCGTCCGGGGAATCGGAGTCGCCGAGAGCGTGAGCACATCCACCAGTTTGAATAGCTCTTTGAACTTCTCCTTGTGCAAAACGCCGAAGCGCTGCTCCTCATCGATCACGACAAGGCCGAGATCTTTGAAAAGAACGTCGCCGGAAATGAGCCGGTGTGTCCCGACGACAATGTCGACTCCGCCCTCGTGGAGCAGCTTCAGCACGTTCCTTTGCTCCGCTTGCGAACGGAACCGACTGAGCATCTCGATTCGGACTGGGTAATCGAGCATGCGCTGCCGGAATGTTTCGAAATGCTGCTGGGCGAGCACGGTCGTGGGCGTGAGCACCGCGACCTGTTTTCCTTCCATGACGGCCTTGAAGGCCGCACGAATCGCCACCTCGGTTTTGCCAAAGCCAACATCGCCGCAGATCAGGCGATCCATCGAACGCGGGTGCTCCATGTCGCGCTTGGTTGCGGTAATCGCCTTTACCTGATCGGCGGTCTCGCGAAACGGGAACGAGTGCTCGAACTCCGCCTGCCATTTTGTGTCAGATCCAAAGGCGTAGCCGAGCTGCGTCTCACGTTCAGCCTGGACCGCGAGCATTTTGCCGGCGTAGTCGAAAATGGAGGCCGCGGCGTTCTTCTTGGCACGAGCCCATTTGGCGTCTGCCAAAGAACTCAGCGGCGGCGATTTCTTCCCGACGCCGACATAGCGCGAGACGAGATACGCTTGTTCGAGGGGAACATAGAGCTTGGCTGCGTCAGCGAACTCGAGCGCGAGCACTTCCTGCAGCCCGCCACCAGCCGCGGGTGTTTTCGTGAGCTGAACGAAACGGCCGACGCCGTGCTCGAGATGAACGACGAGATCGCCTTCCGTGAGCTCACTGAAATCAATCTGCGCGCGGTTGCGGGCAAGCGCTTCGCCGCGCTGCAAACGCCGCCGCCCGTGCGCCGTTGCCCGACCGAACAACTCCGCGGCCGACAAGACCACGAGCGAACCAGCGGGGAAACAGAAGCTGCGGGCGAGCGTTCCTTCGGTCAGTCCAACACTGTCGAGGGAGCCATTCGCGCTCGCCATGATCTCGCGGAAACGTTCGATCTCACCTTCCGTCTGAAAGTAGATTACGACACGGGTGCCCTCGGTTTTCCATTGCTCGAGACGAACAGCGAATTGCGCGCGTTTCGCCTCCGCGACCATAAAGTCGCCCACCGCGAACTGGCCAATCTCCGCGTCGTGAAACGCAGCCGCGTAGTCTTCCTCCGGCAGATCTGAGTTATCCCGGATCCACCCTTCCGAGATCAGGATATCAGCCTCTTGGTGTTCCTCCGGCTCCATCGCAATCCGCAGCTCATCTTTTGTGATGTAATCGCGAACCTTTCCGGTCTGGTCGTCAGCAGCGCCGAGCAGAACATCGACCGACGGCAGATTGCGGACCGACGTCTGTGTGTCGATGTCGAACTCGCGAAGCGACTCGATTTCGTCCCCAAAGAACTCCGCCCGAATGGGCAGCTGAGCCTGCCAGGAATAAAGATCGAGAATACCGCCGCGGACGGCGAACTGGCCACGCGTCGTGACCTGAGCGACGCGTTCGTAACCGGTCCGTGCGAGCGAGGCAAGAATACTCTCCATTGTGGTGCGCCGACCGCGTTTGATGCGAACCGCCGCGGAGTTCAGCAAGTCCCGCTTCGGAGCAGCTTGGTCGAGCGCGGCACGCGTTGCGACAATGAGGTGCGGGCCAGGCTCCGAAGAGATGCGACCAAGAAGGGCGAGCCGCTCGGCGGCAATCTCCGGATCCGGCAGGATGTTTTCCACCGCCGCGAATTCCACCTCGGGGAGAAACAGCGCATCAGGAGCCCAGTTCAGCAGGGTTTCATAAAGCAGCTCCTGCGAGCGAACGGTCGGGCACAAAATCCAGAGTGTTCGGCAAGTCGCTTTGGCAATCGCGGCAACGAGAAGCGGCTGCGCCTGCTCGGTGACGTGCGAGAATGCAACCGGGAAATCCGGCGCCTGAATCCTCTTAAGTGTCGCGGCAATTGGCTCCGCCTCGATGACGCAGGCAAGCAGGTCAGCGCCTCTGGAGTTTTGCACCGGCAATCGTTCGCTAAATTGCGCGGGAGTTCAATGGAGTCCCGGCCTTGGGATTGCGCTGCCCGGGCGCTCGAAGTAAAACTAGAGGTCGCGGCCGACGGCGTTCGCAACCGCGCGCAACCGCGGCAGGAGCTTGCTTAGCGTTTCGGGAAAGAGCGCCTGTTGACCGTCGCTTTTCGCGGTCTCCGGCGACTCGTGCACCTCGAGCATGATCGCATCCGCACCGGCTGCGACAGCCGCGACACTCATCTGTGGAATGAACGCGCGGAGCCCAACCGCATGAGTTGGATCGACGACAACCGGCAGATGCGTCCTGGATTTCAGAATGGGCACAGCACTCAAATCGAGCGTGTAACGAGTCCCGGTTTCGAAGGTCCGAATGCCACGTTCACATAGCAGCACGTTCTCATTGCCCTCATTTAGGATGTACTCCGCGCTCATGATCAACTCGTTATGAGTCGCGCTAAAGCCTCGCTTGAGCAGCACAGGGAGGTGGCTGCGGCCGACTTCCTTGAGCAGAGAGAAGTTCTGCATGTTACGCGCGCCGATTTGAAGGCAATCCGCGTAGCGCTCGATCATCGGCAGATCCCGTGCGTCCATGATTTCGGTAAGAATCGGGAGCCCGGTCTCATTCCGCGCTTCGGCAAGGAAGCGAAGCCCTTCTTCGCGCAGCCCTTGAAAACTGTAGGGCGAGGTCCGCGGCTTGAAAGCTCCGCCCCGGAGGATCCGGGCGCCGGAATCTTTGACAAGACGCGCAATGGAAAGCATCTGCTCGCGCCCTTCGACCGAGCAGGGCCCGCTGATGAGCGCCACCGCTGCATCGCCGCCGATACGAACGCCGCAGATGTCAACCGTGGAAGCGTGCCCGCGGGCGTCCGCGGAGGCGAGTTTATATGGCTTGGCCAGAGGAACAACAGCCTCAACGCCGGGAAGGGAGGCGAGTGGCTTCTCGCGAAGAAGTTCTTCGGGCCCGATCACGCCGACGATGACCCGCGATTCGCCGCGACTTACTTGCGCTGCAAGGCCGAGATCTTCCAGTTGCGCAACGATCTCCTCGATTTGCTCCTCCGTCGCGGTGCGCTGCGTAATTATGATCATCGTTCCTCCGCCAGCACGAGCATGTCCCCGGCTTTTGGGGAGTGCAAGGCCGGAGGCATTTGCCGGAAACGAGGATCAGTTCGTGATCGTCACCGGCGTCCCGGTCGAGACCGCGTTGAAGAAGTTCTCCGCCATGAACTCCGGCATTCGGATGCAGCCGTGCGACGCCGGGTAGCCGGGCAGGTAGCCAGCATGCATGCCCACACCACCGACGATGCGCATGAAGTAAGGCATCGGCGCACCTTTGAAGCGGGTGCCGGGCGGCTTCGGATCTTTGTTCAGCCCAATATTCGGAACCACGACGTTATCAGCCTCATCGACATAATCGCCGTAGAGATTTGAGACGTGATCCGGGTCCTTTTGGCTAACCTTGAAGGAGCCAGTGGGAGTGCCGAGACCTTCGCGACCCGTGGAGAGCTGTGAGATGCCGACCAACTCACCGCTTTTGAAAAAATACGCCCTCTGCTCGGAGAGCTTGATCTTGATCGACGGGCTGCCGGAGACGCCGTCGCCGTCCCAATAGGAGACAGTGTCCTCCGGCGCAGAGGAAGCTACCACACCCTGACCGTAAACGCCGCCAAGGTACTGAGTCTGAGCCATCCCTGGATCGTCGTCGCAAGCCGCAAGCGCGAGCATGGTTGCGACGCAAAACAGGGCTTGCGTGAGACGAATCGATTTTGGTGTCATGGCGACGGAATTTTGGTCGGATGTTGTAACGCTCGGGCCGCGTGAAGTCAAGACGACCACCCATCCACTCCCCGTGGAAATCTCCTTTGACGAAGGCGGTTGTTTGTCTTCACCCGGCTTGAATTCTGCTTGGATTGACGGACAATTGCGACCGTCCGCCCCCGCTGGAGCAGTCCTTATGCCGACTTACGAATACTCATGCGAGAAGTGCGGGAAGAACTTCGATGTCTTTCAATCGATGCGCGATGCGCCTTTGGCTGAATGCCCGAAAGGTCACTGCCAGCAGAAACGCTGGGGTCACGGAAAAGTTAAGCGTCTCTTAGGGACTGGAGCGGGTTTGATCTTCAAGGGCTCGGGGTTCTACATCACCGATTACCGTAGCAATAACTACAAAGAAGGTGCGAAGAAAGACGCGCCCGCGAGCCCGCCGAGCGGCGGAGAGAAGACTTCCGCCGGAAAGGAAGGAGCTTCGAAAGCTCCAGCCCCGTCACCAAAGGCAGCGGAGGCGAAGCCAAAATCCCCTTCGGAATGATCAAACTGGTTTGCCCTGAGTGCGGGCGCGAGAACGAGCCGGAGCGGATCTATTGCCACGATTGCGGCGCGCGACTGGACCGCTCAACTCTGGCAAAGGAGAAGCGCAAGGACGAGGACCCGCAGGCGACGCAGCGCCGGCTCCGGTCGATGCTTGATCCGCAAGGGGCCAGGCTACGGGAGCGGCTGTTCCTCGTGAGCAAGGTGCTCCTCGGCGCGCTTTGCCTGGCCGTGATTGTGCAAATGCTGCGGCCGCCTGATCTTCCACCGAAACCGACCACTCCGATCCTGGCGGCCCAGATCAACATAGATTTAGAAAATCTTTCCATGGACCCGCGGTTGGCGCCGCTTCGCTACTCAGAGGAGCAGGTCAATGCGTATCTCGGCTACAGCCTGCGAAACAAGAAGACCAGCCTCAGCAAGTATCATGTCGAACTGGAACGCGTCGTCACTCACTTGCAGGAGGGTTACTTCGACCTGGTGGTCGAACAATCGCTCTTCGGATTACCTTTCGTCGCAAGCGGTTCGTATGCAGCTGCGATTCAGGACGGTTCGGTGATAACGACCAGCCGCGGCGGACAGATCGGCCGGCTGCCGGTCCATCCTACGCTGATGAAGTTCGCCAGCTTCTTTTTCCGAGACGTACGCTCAGCGCTGGAACGAGAGCGCAAGTCGCTCACGAAACT
>JACDBM010000198.1 GCA_013694945.1 Chthoniobacterales bacterium | reverse complement strand
CTCTGATTCTTTTCACCTCCGGTTCAACCGGAGAGCCCAAAGGCGTTGTGCACACTCATCGCACGTTACGCGCGCGCTGGATGGGATTGCGTGACCATCTTCCCGCCGCGGCGTTCGCCCGTTCGCTCTGCATGTTGCCGACACACTTCGGACACGGCCTGATCTGCAACTGTCTGTTCCCCTGGTTCTCCGGCTGCGATCTCTGCATCACCCCGCCCTTTCGTCCGGAGCTGGTGATGCGGCTCGGCCAGATCATCGACGAGCACGAGATCACCTTCATGTCGTCAGTCCCGCCGATTTGGAAGCTGGCGCTCAAATTCGCCAAGCCGCCACAGCGTGAAAGCTTGCGACGCGTGCATTGCGGCTCCGCTCCTCTTTCGGCGGCGGCCTGGGAAGATATCCGCCGTTGGACCGGGACTCGCCAGGTCTGCAATGCCTACGGCATTACCGAAACCGGAAGCTGGGTCGCGGGGCTCGATGAGGCCGATGTTCCCGCGGAAGACGGGCTCATCGGGGGCGGTTGGAGCGCGGTCATTCAGATCCTGCGAACTGATGACACCACGCGTCCCTTTCGGCCGGAGGAGCGTTGCGCGCCTAACGAATCCGGTTACGTCTGGCTAAACACACCCGCCCTCATGAAAGGTTACTTCGCTCGCGATGACCTGACGGCGAAAGCCGTGCTCGATGGCTGGTTCATGACGGGCGATATCGGTTTTCTGGATGAGCGCGGCCGCTTGCTGCTCCGTGGGCGGGAGCGCGACGAGATCAACAAAGGCGGGATGAAGATTTACCCGTCCGATATCGATGCCGTGGTGGAGCGGTTCGATGGGGCGACAGACGTGTGCGCCTTTGCCCTGGACGATCCGATTTACGGTCAAAGCGTCGGCGTCGCGATCGTGCTGGCCGACCACGACGACGCAACCGTCAAAGCGCTCCACGGCCAGATGAGTTCGCAATTAGCCGAACACAAAATGCCGTCGCGCTGGTGGGTGCTCGATGAGATTCCGCGGACCTCGCGCGGAAAGTTGAACCGCGAGGCCGTGAAAGGTGCGTGCGAACGGCGACCACCGCTCGACTTGCCTTCCATTTTGGGTAAGTGAACTCGCGCATGACCGCGGCGCGTGAGGAACGGAAGGGAGATCTGCTCGGTTTTTTGCAGACGATCCAGAAAGCCGGCCGGCCGATCGGGAGCCTGGGCGAGAACGACCGGCTCGTAGCCTCGGGACTGATCGACTCTCTCGCTATCCTGCAAATCGTTACCTACCTCGAGAGCACTTACGATATCGATTTTGCTCTCCTTGGCGTCGACCCGGAGCAACTTGGGTCAATCAGCGGAATCCTCGATTTCATCGACAAGGAGAAATCATGAGCACCTCATCTTCCTCGCCCGGAGAACGGATGCGCGCCGCCGTGCACGCGGGCGCGATCACGCCATTCATTGGCGTCTACGATGTTTTTTCGGCAGGGTTGGCGGGGCGGCACTTCGACTCGCTCTTCCTGAGCGGCTTTGGCTTTGCTGCGAGCTACTATGGATTGCCGGATATTGGGTTCATTACCTGGACCGACATCGTGTCCTACGCGCAGCGAATCCGCACCGTTCTCCCCGGCCACCACCTCCTGGTGGATATTGATGATGGCTACACGGATCCGGAAGTCGCCTGCCACGTCGTCTCCGTGCTGGAGGCAGCGGGCGCCTCTGGCGTCGTCCTCGAGGACCAGAAGCGGCCACGTCGCTGCGGACATTTCGAGGGCAAGCAGATCATGGAGCTGGAAGAATATCTCGCGAAATTGCGGCAGGTGCTCGCCACGCGGCGCGAGCTTTTCGTCATTGCGCGCACCGATAGCTCCGATCCGAACGAGATCGAAGAACGCGTCCTGGCTTTCGTCGAGGCGGGCGCGGACGCTGTGCTGGTCGATGGGCTCAAGAGTCTGGAAACGGTGCGACAGCTCAGTGCCAAGGCCGGCCGGCCATTCTGCTTCAATCAAATCGCGGGCGGCAAATCTCCCGCATGCACCCTCACCGAGTTGCGCGAAGCCGGCGTTAAGCTGGTCATCTACAGCACGCCCTGTCTCTTTTCCGCACAGGCGGCGATTGATGA
>JACDBM010000018.1 GCA_013694945.1 Chthoniobacterales bacterium | reverse complement strand
GCGCGGATCCCACCAATTAATTTATTGACGCGTGTGATCGTCCACTCTGTCTCCCGGCGGGAATGGCTGTGTCGGGTCGGCGACGAAGGGGAAGTTGTTGCGAAAGGGTACTTCGTTTGCGTCCACGTTGTCGGTCAAGAGCTCTTCATTGTTTATGAGCGTGAAGACGTCATCGACGACATCGTCGACGAGCCGACGCCCACCCAGATTACCAAAGCCACCTGCCGGATTGTTGCCGCCTTGCGGGCCGATATTCGGCACACTGAGGTCTAGCCGCAGAATGTCTCCGTTGCGCTGAATCATATCAAGGATTGTGTTGATGTGTGCAGCATCGGTCCCGAAATTTTGCAGATTCTTAGTGAGATCTTCGGCGAATCCCCCGGCGGCATCGTCAGCGGTCCTGGCGCCATTGTATGGATTTTTTAGCGCCGGAGTAATGAGGAAGTTGACCACGCCCGGGTTGCCCTGCCGATCCACGTTGGCATAGAGCCCCTGGCCGGTGACTGCGCCGGCTGCGATCACCTGGTTCCTGCGGCGTTGCGTCGCGAAACTAACCCCGATCTCCGAGCTTGCGCCCCGCAGCAAGGCTGCGGGAACGCGGACCGCTGTGATCATGGTGTTGAACCCCGCGTAGGTATCACGTCCCTGCCGGAACCCAAGGAGCGACTTGTTGGGATTACCCGGATTCGCAATTGAGGAGGCCACGAGGCGATTCGCCCCTGTATCGTCGAGGAAAAACGGGTCGTCAGCCGCCCCGCCGAAGAATTTCGCGCCCGTCACTGAATCAGTCGTCACCACGGGCTGCGGCGCGGGTGCAGGTCGCGGTTGTTGATTCGCAACCGTCGTAGGCGCGGTGAAGTTCATCGTCTGGTTCCCTTCCCGGTCGTGCAGGATGATCCTAGCCGTCTGGTTCGTCAGACGACCGAGGCCCGGCGAATAACGGACTTCGAGAAACAGATCGGGCATGGCGTCCCCCGTGTTTTCGATGGCAAAGCGATAACGGATGTTGTGATCGAAAATCACCATCCCGAAGTGCTCGCCGGAAACGATGAAGCCCTGGGTGCTCCCGATCAGAACGACCTGTGCGTTATCGTTCGGATCGACAAACGCGTAGACGTCCGCGATATCCGAGCCGCGATCCTGCGCGGTAGTCGGCGAATCGATGTGATCAGATGCTTGCAGGCGTGATGTGCCGGTAAGAGCCGCCAGGGAGATGGCGACCGCCAAGCTGGCGCGCAAGCGGCCAACCAAGCTGTTTTTAGTGGTCAATCTTTTCATGATGTTCTTTCTTCTTTTGAGTTCGGTTGCTGCTGCGGGGATTGAACTCCGCAGAGCGGAATTTCCGAAGCATTCGAAGTGTGAGCGCGGCTCTACGACATTATTTCAAGATTTTTTTGAAACTTCCGCGTGAGTCGTTTCCGGGAGTGGCCAAACAGGTTTTCCACGCGCTGGATGCCACTGCAGGGAAGGCGGCTCATGTTGTTCCAGCATTCCGGTCACCGGCCGCTTGACGAACCCCGGGCGATTCCGCCGCACGATCGCTTCCCGATTATTCAAGAAAGGCGCTGCTAGCTCACGCGAGAGAGGCGATTAGCCTGTAGATGAAGACTGCCTCGGTCGTCTCGTGCAATAAGTCGAGGCCGCCGCTGCTCACATCGCGGTGCAGGCCCGAGGACAACTGATTGGATGAAATCGGCGGCGCTTATCTCGGTCGTTATTCCGGCACTCAACGAAGCCGATACGCTTCGAACGACGATCGATTCGATCCATGCTGGCGGAGTGCCAGCAGAGCTCATCCTGGTCGATGGAGGGAGCACCGACGACACTGTCGCAATCGGCGAGAGCGGCGGCGCTCGCGTCATATCCAGCCGTCGCCCACAGCGTTCGCACCAAATGAATCTCGGCGCGCGTGCTGCGCGCACCGCCACCCTCCTTTTTCTGCACGCAGATACTCTCCTGCCTCCGGCCGCGCTCCGTTTCATCAAGGACGTCCTCCGCGACGACAGCATTGCCGGTGGCGCGTTTGCCCGTCGATACAACTCGCCATCAAAGATCCTCCGCGCGACCTGCGCCCTCGCGCACTTGCGCAACTGCACCATCGGCTGGCATCTCGGCGATCAGGCGATGTTTGTCCGCAGGTCGACCTTCTTTCAGCTCGGCGGTTTTCGCGAGGTCGACAGTTTCGAAGATCTCGATTTCTCCCGCCGCCTGGGCCGCTTCGGCCGACTCGTGACTCTGTCACCCGCGGTCATTTCGTCGGCGCGGCGTTTCACCGAAGCCGGAACAGCACGACGAACCTGGCGTGATCTGGTGTTGACCGCGCGCTATCTGATGGGTGGCCTCGACGCGGTGCAAAGAGGGGCGGTCGCGGAGGCCGCTGACATGTATGAGGTCCGCGAAAGCGTCCGGCATTTATAACGTGGTCGTAATCGGCGCCGGCACCGCC
>JACDBM010000008.1 GCA_013694945.1 Chthoniobacterales bacterium | reverse complement strand
CGATCGCGCTGTGGATCAGGCGCACGCTGCCCGCCCGACTGACCGGCTTGATCCCGATACCCACCATCACTTCACTACCCTCTGGCGCCCCCACCTGCTTCCAGAAATCGGCCGCCTTCTCCTTCGTACCGAAGCGGATCTTATCGAACGCCTTGGGAAATTCCCTTTGGATGAAGTCGAGGATCTTGTTGGCTTCTTTGCTGCCCGCGGCGTAATCGATGCCGGCGTAAATGTCCTCCGTGTTCTCGCGGAAGATGATCATATCCACTTTCTCCGGATGCTTCACCGGCGATGGGACCCCCTGAAAGTACTGCACCGGGCGCAGACAAACGAAAAGATCGAGCATCTGCCGTAAGGCCACATTCAATGAGCGAATTCCGCCGCCGATAGGCGTGGTGAGCGGCCCTTTAATCCCGACAAGATATTCGCGGAAGGCCTCCACGGTTTCGTCGGGTAACCAGGAATCGAACTTGTCCTTCGCCGCCTGACCCGCGAACACTTCGAACCAGGAAATCTTCTTCTGCCTTCCGTAGGCCTTCTCGACCGCAGCATCCAGGACGCGCTCACTCGTCGCCCAAATATCCGGGCCTGTGCCGTCGCCGCGAATGAACGGAATCACCGGCCAATCCGGCACCGTCAATTTCCCCTGAGCGATCGAAATCTTCTCCCCGGCCGGCGGAGTGACGTCTTTGTAAGGCATAGGGCGATGAATGTAGCGGCGCCCGAGTGACCCGCAAACCAATGGCAAGCCGACCAACCATGTCCGCTGTCGTTAACACCCGGAAGACGCGCGGCTTAGTCCGCTTCCTGCGCTTCACGGCGGCGAATCACGATCAGCGTTACCAATCCTGCGATCGCGCAGATGATCGCGCCGAAGGCCAGCGCGAACGGCGCCCCCAGCCAGTTAGCAAGCCATCCTGCTTCCAGACTTCCGATGGGAATCATCGCGCCAAAAACCAAACCCCAAACCCCGAGGACGCGGCCTCGCATCTCGTCGGGCACGATCGTTTGCAGGACGGTATTCGAAGTGGAGAAAAACAGCAGCATGCCGAAACCCGCCAGCGTCATGAAAGCAAGGGCCGCGTGGTAATTACGAGTAAAGGAAAAGGCGAGGAGCGCTCCGGAAAAGATCCAAACACCTCCAAGTGCGACATTTCGAGGCGGAAAGACGTGCCCCGCGCCTGCGACCGTTAACGCACCCGCCAACGCTCCCACGCCACTGGCCGACATGAGAACGCCGTAACCATCCGCGCCGAGCCCAAATACATCCCGCGCGAAGGCTGGTAGCAGCACCGCATAGGACCAGCCGAATATTCCCACCGTCCCCAGAAGCCCGAGAATCGTCCGCACTCGCCGATGCCGCAGCACGTAGCTCAACCCGCTCCACGCGCCGGCGCGAGCGGCTGCTTCCTGCGCCATCGGAACGTGTGGAGGCAGTCGCATCATCAATAAACCGACGATCACCGCCACGTAGCTGAGGCCATTGAGGAGGAAACACACCGGCGTGCCGAGGTGTCCAATCACGATCCCAGCCAAGGCGGGCCCGATTACGCGAGCACCATTGAAAATGGAACTGTTCAACGAAATCGCGTTCAGCAGATCTTCACGGCTCGTCATATCGAGCGTGAATGCCTGACGTGCCGGCATATCAAAAGCCATCGCGATTCCACTCACCATCGCCGTGGCAATGATAATCCCGGGCGTGGCGAGACCGGTCCACGCGAGCGCCGCCAAAATCAGCGCCGGCAGCATTTGCGCAATCTGTGTGCAAATGATGATGGCGCGCTTCGGATATCGATCCGCGATCACGCCGCCCCAGAGCGAGAAAAACATCATTGGAGCGGAGCCGACTGCCGCCACTACGCCGAGCAGAAGCTTCGAACCGGTGATCTGATAAACGAGCCAGCTCATCGCCGTCTGCTGCATCCAGGTTCCGATGAGCGAGACGAGTTGCCCGTAGAAAAAAAGCCGGTAGTTCCGATGACGCAGCGCGCGAAAGGTATGGCGCCACGTGACTTTCCCGACGGGAATGCGGCGCTGCCGCCCGCTGAATTCTTCGGGAAC
>JACDBM010000002.1 GCA_013694945.1 Chthoniobacterales bacterium | reverse complement strand
CCGGCCGAGCATCGCATCGTCGATGTGCTGCAAGGGCAGATCGATATAACGCGCGACTTTATCGCACGTCGCGACCGCCTCGATCAGTTCGGCGCTCCAATGCGCCGGATGCGTGTAGAGCAATCGAACCCAGAACTCGCCGGGGACTTCCTGAATTTCGCGGAGCAAAGTAGCGAGCGTAATGCCGCGGGACGAGTCGACCGGCTGGCGTGGCCCGGCTCTTTCCGTCCAGAGATCCATTCCGTAGTAGGTGGTGTCCTGGCTGATGAGATTAATTTCTTTCACGCCTTCCGCGACTAACGAGCGAACCTCGGCTAATACTGAGGCCGGCTGCCGGCTTCGATGCCGGCCGCGCATTTGGGGGATGACGCAGAAGCTGCACGGGTGATTGCAGCCCTCCGCGATCTTCAAATAGGCGCTGTGCGAAGGAGTTAGCCGGTAGCGCGGCGTCTCGTAATCCGGAATGTAAGTTGGCCGCGGCGTGACGAAGTTGTAGCCGGGCGCGGTGAGCCCGGCGGCGCTGGAATTTGCCGCACCCGAAGAGCCGGGGTCACCGCCCCCGGATACAATTTGCTCAATAATCGCGCCGAGCTCCGTCACCTGGTCGAGCCCGATGAACGCATCCACTTCGGGCAATTGCTCCCGCAGTTCCTTTGAAAAACGTTGCGACATGCAGCCGCTGACAATCAATTTCTGGCCCGGCTTTTTGTGCAAGCCGCGCTGCTGGTGCGCGTCGAGGATGGCATCAATCGACTCCTCCTTCGCCGAATCGATGAACGCGCAGGTGTTTACCACGAGCACATCCGCCTCCTCCGCCTGGGAGGTGATTTGCATCCCATGCTGGAGCACGCTGCCCAGCATGATCTCCGCATCGACGAGGTTCTTCGCGCAGCCGAGGCTAATCATGCCGACTTTGGGCACGTTGGATTCCTTGGGACGCCGCGCTTCGACATTCGAGATGCTCGCCACGCCGTGATCAGGACTCATGGAATGCAAGGGAACAGGGAGCGAAACGGCGACGGAGCGCCGTCGCTACAACAACCGCGCTCATCGTCTACTCGATTCGAACGTCAGCGTCGCCCGGCCCAACGATTCTGCCGTTTTTCCTAATTTCGACCGCCGACGGATCCAGAACTTTCACCGCGATCTGCTTCCCGCTGAACTGCAAGGGAGCTTCGGCGCCATTGATCCAACGCTCCATCGACTTGCCCCCGGCGCCGTTGTCGACCGTTACTCTAAGGTAGGTTTTCCGGAGCGGGCGAATATCGAAGCGGTTCGCTGCGGGCCGAGGAGTCGGCGATGCGAGAGCCGCTTGCGCCTTTGCCAGATCTTCCGCATGCACCGGTTCCGCGCGTCGTATCTCAGGTTCAGCTTGGGACTCTGGAGCAACCGCAATCGGAGCAGCTGTCGGCGGCGGAGCGGGCGGCGCTGAATTCATCGGAAGCGGCGTGGGCGCCATTGCCGGGTCGGCCGGAGCGGACGAGGCAGCTGGTGTTGGATCAACCGGCAGAGCCCTGGGCGCGACAATTCCCGCTGCGATTGCCGCCGGGGTTGAGACCGGCGTCGCAGTAACAACAGTTGGCGCCGCGGCATCGCGTTCGGTGGTCGGTTTAATGCGCTTGATGTCCAGCAACAGTCTCAGCAAAGAAAAGCCCGCAAAGATCACGATGACTCCGATGACGAGCGGCAGGAGCGAGCTTTTTTTGCCATTGGAAGGAGCGCGAGCACGCGCGATCTCCGCCCGGCGGGGTTTCAGGGCGGGATTGTCCTGCAAATAGGAATAGCCGTCGATCGTCATCGTCTCGGAGGTGTCAAACGCTTCCAGATAGGGCGTGACATCCACGTTCAGAAACTTTCCGTAAATGAGCAGAAATCCTTTTGCGTAGGCGAGGTTCGGGAAATGAGAGAAGTTTTCCGCCTCGATCTCCGTGAGTTTCGACGGGCGGATCTTCGTCATCCGCGCGGCTTCCTCGATGGTGAGGTTTCGCGCCATGCGCGCCTGCCGGAATTTTTCGCCGATCCCTTCCATGACTTTGATGTGATGCTCGGCTTAGACGGCAGCGTCCAGGTCGACGAGAATCTCGCGCGGCTTCGCGCCTTCGCCGGGCCCTAATATGCCGCGCTGCTCCAGAATATCAACGATGCGCGCCGCGCGAGTGTAGCCGAGGCGCAGGCGGCGCTGGAGCAGGGAAGTGGAGGCCCGTTTTTCCTGGCGGATGATCTCGAGACATTTCTCGACGAGTTCCTCATCTTCTTCCGTCACGTCTTCCTCCGCTTCACCGCCGCCATTGCCGAGGATCTTATCGTGAATGGCGAGATCGTAGGCGGCGGGACTTTGCGCGGAAACGAACTCCACCAGGCGCTTGATCTCGTCGTCCGTCACAAGCACGCCCTGCGCGCGAATGAGCCGTGAAGTGCTCGGCGGAAGATAAAGCATGTCCCCCTGGCCTAACAAACGGTCGGCGCCGTTCTCATCGAGAATCACGCGGCTATCGATTTTCGACGCTACCTGAAAAGCGATCCGGCTTGGGATGTTCGCTTTGATCACGCCCGTGATGACGTCCGCGCGCGGCGTCTGCGTAGCGACGATGATGTGAATGCCAGCCGCCCGCGCCATTTGAGTGATGCGGGCAATCGCGCTTTCCACATCGGCCGGCGCAGTCTGCATTAAATCCGCCAGCTCGTCGATGATCACCACGATATACGGCAGCTTGTC
>JACDBM010000409.1 GCA_013694945.1 Chthoniobacterales bacterium | reverse complement strand
CGAGGATCTGCATCTTGCGCCGCCTTCGGCAGGAGGTCGCGCCTGGCTTGCCATTTCCGGCGGAGTGGATGTTCCAATTGTAATGGGAAGCCGCGCGACGGATCGGCGCGCTCGGTTTGGTGGGTTGGAAGGCCGCGTTTTGCAGGATGGCGACACGGTGAAGCTCGGTCCGCGCTCCCTTCAGGCGGCTCGCATCGCGGAGAAGCTTGGTTCGAGCCGGAGATCAAGTTGGTCCGCGCCTAACGAGTGGGCAAACACAACTCGCAGGCACGAGTTCGTGCGCGTGGTCCGAGGTGCGCACTGGTCACGTTTCCCCCCCTCAGCTCTCGCAGCTTTCCAGCGCGAGACCTTCATGGTGACACCGGATTCGGATCAGATGGGCGTGCGCCTGCACGGACCGCCGCTGATGCAGGTGAATCCTGAAGAAATGCTTTCGGAAGCCGTGGCCCCGGGGACTATTCAGGTGCCTCCCAGTGGTCAGCCGATTTTGTTGCTTGGTGATTGCCAAACAATCGGCGGCTACCCGAAACTCGCGCACGTGATCACCGTAGATAGCGCGGCGGCGGCCCAGTTGCACGCGGGTGATTCCGTGCGATTCGCGGAAGTGACGTTGACCGACGCGCAACGTTGGCTGCTCGAGCGCGAACGCGAAGTGGAACGGTTTCGAATCGGACTTGAGCTGCAAACGCGATGAGCCTGAGCGTTGATCTCAACGCCGACCTTGGCGAAGGCGCCGGACATGATGACGAACTGCTCGCGCTCGTGACCTCGGCCAACATCGCCTGCGGCATTCATGCTGGGGATGCGATCCTGATGCGCACCTCGCTTCGTGTGGCGAAGCAGCGCGGCGTCGCGGTCGGCGCGCATCCCAGCCTGCCGGACCGCGAGAATTTTGGCCGCCGCGAGATCTCGCTGCCAGCGGGCGAAATTTTCGCGCTCGTTCTTTACCAGATGGGAGCGTTCCAGGCGCTTGCGCACTCGTTAGGCACGAAACCGCAACACGTAAAGCCGCACGGGGCCCTCTACAACATGGCGGCGCGAGACGAGGAAATCGCTGACGCTATCGTGCGCGCCCTGCGCGCAATTGATCCGAAGCTCATCCTTTTTGCGCCGGCACAGAGCGCACTGTCGCGCGCGGCCGAAGCAAACGAAGTTCACCTGGCGCGCGAGGTCTTCGCCGATCGCAATTACATGCCGGATGGTTCGCTCGTGCCGCGCGATCGATCGGAAGCGTTGCTGCACGACCCGGAAGAAGCGGCCAATCGCGTTTTCGGCATGCTGCGCGACAACCGGGTGCGCGCAATCGACGGGAGCGAGATCGCGGTGGAAGTCGATACCATCTGCGTCCACGGCGATACCCCCGGCGCGGTCGAGTTTGCGCGTGAGCTGCGGATTGCCTTGCATCAGATGGGAGTCGTCGTGGCGGCCTTCCAGAAATAGCGATGTCAACGGTCAGAGAAATCAAATCTGAGCCAGAGCAGCTCCCGAGCTCGTTAGGCCAGCTCGATGCCACCATGATTGTGGTCGGATCGATGATCGGCTCGGGGATCTTCATCACCTCAGCGGAATCGGCGCGACTGGTTGGCGCGCCGGGTTGGCTGCTGCTGGCGTGGGGCCTCGCCGGGTTGCTCACCATCACCGGCGCGCTTTGCTGCGCCGAGCTCGCGGCCATGATGCCGAAAGCGGGAGGTCAATACATCTTTCTCCGGCAGGCCTACGGTCCGCTTTTCGGGTTTCTTTTTGGCTGGGCCATTTTCCTTGTCATTCAAACCGGGACGATCGCGGCCGTGGCGGTGGCGTTCGCTAAGTTCACGGGTGTTCTCTCGCCGGCGGTTGCGACGAACAGTTACCTGATTCCGCCGGTCCATCTCGGGAGCACTTACGCAATCAGCCTTTCCACCGAGCAGCTCGTTGCCGTCGTCATGATTCTTCTGCTGACGTGGAGCAACACGCGCGGTCTCGAACTTGGCAAACTGGTGCAGAACAGCTTCACCTTCGCGAAGACGGCGGCGCTGATGGGGTTGATCGTCATTGGTCTCGCCCTGGGCTGGAGCGCAACGAGCGCAGCCCGCAGCGCTGCGTGGTGGGATTCCTGGACCAACGGCTGGCGTCCTGAAATCGCGCAGCCTGGTTTGGCCGCGACCGGAGTCTTTGCGCTTCTGATGCTGCTCGGTAAAGCGATGGTCGGTCCGCTCTTTGCGCAGTCCGCCTGGAATAATGTCACTTTCACGGGCGGCGAAGTCCGTGACCCAGGTCGAACGTTACCGCGCGCGCTCCTCATCGGCTGTGGGATTGTGGTCACGCTTTACCTGCTGGCGAACGTCGCCTACATCGCAACGCTCCCGCTCGACGGT
The DNA here is from genome assembly GCA_013694945.1 of Chthoniobacterales bacterium. Taxonomy (GTDB): domain Bacteria; phylum Verrucomicrobiota; class Verrucomicrobiia; order Chthoniobacterales; family UBA10450; genus JACCTI01. The sequence continues at coordinate 1,083 of JACDBM010000409.1, read as the reverse complement.
ATCCAAAAGGCGCCGCAGAATCGCGTCGCGGTCGCTGCCATGAACGCGGTGCTCGGGCCCGTGGGGACGGTTTTAATGGCAGCGGCGATCATGATCTCGACCTTTGGCTGCAACAACGGCCTCATCCTGGCGGGCGCGCGCGTCTACTACGCGATGGCGCGCGACGGTCTCTTCTTCCGAAAGGTCGCCGAACTGAACCGGCAGAAAGCACCGGCAATGGCGCTGATTGCGCAAGGCATCTGGGCTTCGCTCCTCACCTTGCCGAGGACGATCGCGACGGATCCCTCGACCGGCGCCGTTGCCTACGGCAACGTCTACACGCAGCTGCTCGAGTACATCGTTTCGGCTGACCTCGTTTTCTATGTGCTGATGGTAACCGCAGTGATCGTTTTGCGGCGGAAAGCGTCGGCCGCGGCGCGTCCATACCGCACGTGGGGCTACCCCGTCGTGCCGGCGATTTATCTCCTTCTCGCGGTGCTCCTAATCGTGGACCTGGCGGTCCTTGCGCCATCCACTTCGGGGATCGGCTACCTCATAGTGCTCACCGGAGTTCCGGTCTTTCTGGCCTGGCGCAGGCGCGCTCTCATTTAGGCCCGGCTCTGCGGTTGTTGCCAGAAGAGGAGGCCTTTATGCTTGCCTCGCTCTTCCCTCGGTCCGTATCGTCCTTCCCATGAAACACATCCGCCTCATAACCCTCGCGACGCTCGCTGCGCCTGCGTTTGCATTCGGACAGACAACCGAGAAAAGCGCTTCCAAGCCAAACGCCGAAACAGAACAAGCCGTCATGAAGATGGAACAGGACCTCGCCAATGCCGTGATGAAAGCGGACGCGGCCGCGCTTGAGCGCATGGTCGGCGACGGATTTTTCTTCACCGCGCCGAATGGGATGACGCAAACAAAAACAGAGTTCCTCGCCGATGTGAAGTCGGGCGATTTGAAGATTGAATCCTCAGCCATCAGAGACATGAAAGTGCAGGCTGCGGATTCGGACATGGCGGTGGTGACCTATGCCACAACCGATAAGGGCAGCTACAAAGGAACGGATATCAGCGGCGAATACCGTTGGACTGATATCTTCATGAA
>JACDBM010000408.1 GCA_013694945.1 Chthoniobacterales bacterium | reverse complement strand
AAATCCGCTTCGAAACGCGCCCGGCAAACCGCTGCCCGCAGTCTCCGCAATCGCACGGTCCGCACCCGCTTGCGGAAGATGCAGAAGGCCATCGCCACCGCGACCGGGGACAAAGACCCAAACAACGAGCGCGCTCTTATTTCTGCGCTCGACAAAGCCGCCAAGCGCGGAATCATTCATCGCAATGCAGCAAAGCGGCGGAAAGCGCGGCTGAACAAAGCGCGCACGACCATTTCCGCTCCAACTGCGTAGAGCCGTTCGCCCGCCTTGCGCGCCTGCGGGAGCGACAGGGCTTCAATTAAGCAGTGTGGAAGTCGCGACACGGCGTGGATGCGTCGGACGCGCGGACGGTCTTTACCTCGCCAACGGTACGGGCGGAGATCTATCGCGAGAAGGCAAACCGGCCTCGTAAAGCTCGATTTGCCTGCGAATGGAGTTAACGCGTGCCATGTTGCCTTGGCTGTGCCAGCTGCAAAGCTCGCTGAGCAGTTTCCACAGCGTCGGCAAATCGACCCGCTTCAGCATAGGCGGCAGCCAAGGTCACGCTTATTCTGATGCTTGAGAGAATTCGCGCGTTCTGCCATTTCGACTGCCTTTTGGGCGTTGCGGATCCTTGCCTCTGGCCAAGTCGCCAGCACCCAGGCCATGTTATTCTGGGGATCAACGTTGGAGGGATCGCTCTCCACAGCTTTAGCATACTGAATTAAAGCGTCGTCCACACGGCCCATTTGCAACAAGGCGACGCCGAGATTGGAGTGAGCTGCGGAATTTGGCGTAATCGCCGCCGCTTTTTGTAAATGCAGAACCGCATCGTCAACCCGCCCCCGCCGTAAATAGGCAAGTCCTAAAGCGGAGTGCGCGACCGCTTGGGAGGGATCAATTTCCAGCGCTTTCTGACTATAAGCGATCGCCGGGTCCATTTTCCCTTCTGGAAACAGGCCTCGGCAAGATTCGTGTACGCGATGGCGTTGTCGGAAGTGCAAACTATTGCACGGGTCCAGAGTGACTCGCTGTTTCGCCAATGGGACGTTTGAGCACGCGCGGTGAAGGTCAACAGCCCGATGATCGTGACGGCGAGAGTGCTGAGAAATAAACGCCGGTGGCGCCAGCTCGCGCATAGGTCAGCTACCAACCAAGTCAGCAGGAGATACAAACCGATCTGCGGCAGATAGGTGTAGCGATCGGCTCGTGCCTGATTTCCCACCTGAAGAATCCCAATCACTGGCCCGAGCATGACGAGGTACCAAAGCCAGCCAGTCACGAGATAGCGGCGGCGACGCCGAGCAAAAACGCTCGCGGAAATGGCGGCCAGTAAAACGAATGACGCTATTCCGAATACTACAATATGGTGACCTGGAAATGGATATAGAACGGCTAAATCCACTGGCCAAAATATCTGCCATAAATACGTCACGTAGGAGGTGAACGCATTACCGACCCGTGATGAAAGGGGAAGTCCTACAAACGTTTGGATAGAGCCTTTCTGAGCGATAAGAGTGGCTACGCACGATGCAGCGGCTAATCCGAGGAACGGGAGTTTTTCCAGGGCCAGCCGTCGTGGAATCGCGAACATGGTGTGGCGCCGGTCCTTTAAAGCGGCGAACCGGTTCAGCGGCCAATAATCGATCAGCAGCAGTACGAGAGGCACAGTCACCAGCATCGGTTTGCACATCAGGCCGATTGCAAACATCAGGACCACGAGTCCATAGCGGCCCGGCGACCACGGCTGGCGCGCATAGCGCGCGTAGGCCCCGAGTGTCAGCATGAAGAACAGCCCACTGAGCACGTCCTTGCGCTCCGCCACCCACGCGACGGATTCCACTCGCAACGGGTGGATCGCAAAGATCGCTGCTACGGTCGCGCTTCGCCAAAAGGCTGCGGTCGTCTGTCGCAGAACCATAAACAGCAGGATTGCTGTCGCGATGTGGAGCAGGACATTGGTGAGATGATGTCCGCTTGGCTTCAAACCATACAGCTGACAGTCCAGCATATGGGAGAGCCAGGTCACCGGATGCCAGTTGGCTGCATGGGCGTGGGTAAATGCCCACACGACTCCTTCGGTCGTTAGCCCGCGCGCAACCTCGGAATTGTCTAGGACGTACGGAACGTCATCAAAGTTAACAAACTCGTAGCGAAGCGTCTGACCGAATACTAACCATGTGATTGCGCCTAGAAAAACGCAGATCCCGAGCACCCGCCAACGGTCGTTCGGGTTGGTCGCCCGAGTTATGAATGGAAGCGTAGAGGACCCGCTCGCACGGGGCGTAGCAGATGTCCTTGCGATTGCCCTCTGGTTCGAACCGGTCTGGTGAAGTCTCGATGCGGTGGAAGGGCATTGCCCGGGAAGAGGAGTAGCTGGTCTTATTGACATCCGGCCCGCTGCCCCTCTCGCACGGGGGTGTGCCACACCGATGTTGGTGAAAGCAACCAGCTGCCCCATAGGAGTTTACACGGAGGCACTCGAACCCGACAGGCAACCGCGAAGGCCGCGAATGGGATGCGGCCGTGTCGAAGTCGGGACGCGGACCGCCGATCGCCCGTGCTCACTGCCTCCTGATCTGACCCGGTCGCGCTATAGGCAAGTCGCACCGACAAACCGCATTGCATATCTTGCAGGAAGGATAAAGTTCATCCCGATGATTCCCGCCCTTCTCCTCATCCTTTCAGCCGTGGCGTATCGAATCGTGATGGGACTGTTTGTCCAGTCCGACTCCACCTGGCTCTCGAACTTTGCGCCCTTGGCCGCGATCGCACTTTGCGCTGCCGCTTATTTCCCGCGCGGATACAAATTCACCGTGCCACTCATCGCTCTTTTCGTGTCCGACATCGTGCTGAATATCCACTATGGCGCCTCACTTCTCGATCCGCTGATTCTTGGACGTTATCTCGCGCTCGCTGTGGTCGGCTGCCTCGGCCTGAGCTTGCGCAACCGGCCTTCGCTGAAAACGCTGCTCCCTCGTGCGATCGCGGGCTCGGTGATTTTCTATGTCATCACGAATGGCTTCTCCTGGTTGAGTGATCCCGGATACGTGAAGAATTTTGCCGGGTTGATTCAGGCGCTGACCGTGGGGCTTCCCGCCTATGGCGCGACGCCCACGTGGATGTTTTTCCGGAATTCGCTCGTGAGTGATCTTTTGTTTACGACGCTGTTCGTGCTCTGCATGAACTTTGCAAGAGGTGTCGAACGCTCCCGCGCCGCGGAGGCGCTGCCACGCCCTGCCTGATCCCCGGCATGTCATCGCCGGAGCAACGCGACGAAGTCGAAATGCTCTCGCTCATGCTGTTGATCCGCCGTTTCGAGGAACGCGCGAGCCAGCAGTATCAGGCGCAGAAGATCGGCGGCTTTTGCCACCTCTACATCGGCCAGGAGGCGGTCGTGGTCGGAGCCATCGCCGCGATCCGGCCGGAGGATTACCTGATTACGGCTTATCGTGATCACGCCCACGCTCTCGCTCGGGGCACGAGCGCGGACGCATGCATGGCCGAGCTTTTCGGGAAGGTGACGGGGTGCTCACGGGGCCTTGGCGGATCGATGCATTACTTCGACAAGGCTCGTCACATGTATGGCGGCCACGCGATCGTAGGGGCGCACGTGCCGCTGGGCGTGGGCATGGCTTTCGCGTCGAAATACCGCGGCGAAGATCGCGTGACGCTCTGTTTCTTCGGCGACGGCGCCATCAACCAAGGTTCGTTCCACGAGGCTTTGAATCTTGCCGCGCTCTACAAGCTCCCCATCATCTTTATTTGCGAAAACAACCTCTTCGCGATGGGAACCTCGGTCGAGCGTTCCACCTCGCTTCAACAAATTGTCCATCGCGCGGAGGGTTACGACATCCCTGGTCACGTGGTCGACGGCATGAACTTCCGCGACGTGCGCGATCAGCTGACGGAGATCGTCAATTCCATCCGAGCGAATCCTCATCCCGCTTTTGTCGAGATCCGGACGTATCGGTATCGGGGACATTCCATGTCGGATCCGGCGAGTTACCGGACGAAAGATCAGCTCGAAAAGTATCGAATGGATGATCCGATCACCCGCCTGCGGGCGCAGTTAACGCGCGAAGGAAAGCTGACGAACGAGCAATTCGACGCGATGGACAAGGGCGCGAAAGAGACAGCGCTGGCGAGCGTGAAATTCGCGGAGGAAAGCGAAGAGCCGCCGCTGGAGGATCTCTACGCTTACACCTACGTATCCGAAGCTACGGTTCCAACCGCTGCCGGAGCCCAGGCTTGAGAGAGATCACCTATCGTCTGGCGCTGAACGAAGCTCTTGCCGAAGAGCTGGAGCGCGACCCGAACGTGTTCCTCATGGGTGAGGAGGTCGCGCAATACAACGGCGCCTACAAAGTGAGTCAGGGCCTGCTCGACCGCTTCGGCCCGCAGCGGATCATCGATACGCCTATCAGCGAGAACGGCTTCGCCGGAATGGGCGTGGGCGCCGCGATGGTCGGGCTGCGGCCGATTATCGAGTTCATGACCTTCAGTTTTTCGCTGGTCGCGTTCGACCAGGTGGTAAACAACGCTCCCAACATGCTCACCATGTCTGGTGGGCAGTTCAATATTCCGATCACGTTTCGAGGACCGAACGGGCCCGCGCATCAGCTGGGAGCGACACATTCGCATGCGACGGAATGTTTATACGCAAACTTTCCCGGCCTGAAGATCTGCACGCCCGCCACACCGCGGGACGCGAAGGGTTTGCTGAAGACCGCTGTGCGCGACGACAACCCAGTCCTCGTGCTCGAGTCGGAATTGCTCTACAGCTCGAAAGGCCCAGTTGAACCGATCGAGCAGGAGCTCCTGATTCCGCTCGGCCAGGCTGAGTTGAAGCGGGAAGGCCGTGACGTCACGATCATCTGTTATGCGCAGACGGTGCCGCTCGCGCTCGCTGCGGCCGAGGCGCTGGAAGAGGAAGAAATCAGCGCCGAGGTGCTGGATCTACGGTCCATCAAACCGCTCGATCTGCCGGCGATCCTGACCTCGGTCGCGAAAACGCACCGCGTCGTCGTGGTCGAACAGGATCGGCCTTACTGCGGTATCGGGGCGGAAATATGCTTTCGCATTCAAAACGACATCTTCGATGAGCTGGATGCGCCGATTGCCCGCGTGAGCCAGGAAGATGTCCCCATGCCTTACAACGAGCGGCTCGAGCAGGCCGTGCTCCCGAGTGCGGAAAAGTTGATCGCTGCGGTAAAGAAGATTTGTTACGCCTAGCGAGTTCCTTGTCATGCCCGAAATTCACATGCCGAAACTGAGCGACACCATGACCGAGGGGACGGTTGTCGCGTGGAAGAAGAAAAAGGGCGAGGAAGTGGCGGCCGGGGACGTGATCGCGGAGATCGAAACGGACAAGGCGACGATGGAATGGGAGTCCCCCGAAGAAGGTGTGCTCACCGAGATTTTCGTGGAGGAAGGCGGCAAGGTGAACGTGGGCGACAAGCTTGCGTTCATCGGAGAGAAGGGCGGCGCCGGGCCCGCTGAAGAGGTGAAGGAAGAGAAGTCAAAGGATGCGGGTCCCCCACCGAAAGAAACCGCGCCGAAACCCGAAACCGAAACGGAGATGCCGGCTCCTGCCGCGGAGCAAGAGGAGGAGACGGCGCCTCCGCAAGGAGAACCGCAAACACCAAAGTCGGCCGCTGCGCAGAAGAAACCGGACGTGCCGCAGCCGAAATCCGACGCTCCACCGCGAGCCAGCGGCGAAGCACGCACCAAGGCGTCGCCGCTCGCGAGGCGCCTGGCCGCAGAGCAGGGCGTCGACATCTCCAGCCTGAAGGGGACCGGACCGGAAGGGCGAATCACGGAAAGCGATGTGCGTTCCGCCGCGAAGAGCAAAGGCTCAGCGCCGGCTCAAGAAAGGGCGCCAGAGAAGATTTCCGCGGGGGAAGGCGCCCGCATCCATCTGAGCGGGATGCGAAAAGTAATCGCGGAGCGTCTCGTCGCGAGCAAAGGTCCGGTGCCGCATTTTTATCTCCACATCGAGATCAACGCGGGGCCATTGATGACCGCGCGCGCCGAGTTGAAATCGGCGGGTGAAGGAAGCGACACGGCGAAGATCACGGTGAACGACTTCGTTCTCAAGGCTGCTGTTCAGGCTGCGGTGAAAGTGCCCCAGGCCAATGCGTCTTTCGATGAGGACGCAATCGTGCAGTACAGCGACGTGAATCTCGCCGTCGCCGTTGCGCTCGAGGAGGGCTTGGTCACGCCCGTGATCCCTGCGGCCCAAACGAAAACACTCCGCGAAATCAGCGAAGCAGTGAAGGATCTTGCGCATCGCGCCCGGAACAAACGTATGAAGCCGGAGGAGTTTCAGGGCGGCACCTTCACGGTCTCGAATCTCGGCAGCTACGGGATCGACCACTTCTCCGCGATCATCAATCCGCCCCAGGGCTTCATTCTCTCCATCGGCGCAATCACGAAGAAGCCGGTGGTGGATGATTGCGATTCGATCGCGGTCGGAGAGCGAATGAGCATCGGAATGAGCTGCGACCATCGGGTGATTGATGGCGCTCTGGGCGCCGAGTATCTGAAGGAACTCCGGCATCTCCTGGAGAATCCGAGCCTTCTCCTGATCTGAGCTCGTGAAGCCATGGAGACTCGGCCGGAGAAGAAGAGTCTCTCAGTCCTTCCCTTTGCGGCGCATGCCGCGCGCGGTCTGATTCGTGACCAGCTTGCGAGGCGCAGAGTGATGTTTGCCGCCGTTGCCTTCGCGATCGGCCTCCTCATCGCTGGCGTGACGGTGCTCGAACCGGTGCTCGATCATCGCGAGCATCCGGTCTGGTTCATCCTGTTCTGGTTCGCGTGTGCCTGGCTGACCGTTCTCGCGCTGCTCCTGGCCTTGTTCGACGTCTTGATCGTGCGAGCACAGGCGCGCGTCGCGCGCAAAATCCTGGGTCGGGAACTTCCGGGAGCGCCAACTCAAGACTCGCCAGACGAAAGCGCCGGCAGATAATCGCGAACCGTGACGACTGATCCGCTCGCGCGCTGGAAGACCCGCGAGCAGATGGAAGATGACGAGCGGCGGGTTCTGGCACCTTACGCGCAAAGATCAGGTGATTCGCGCGGCCGTAAATTCCCGGAGCCAAGACATGCGTTTCGCACCGAGTTTCAGCGCGATCGGGCGCGCATTATTCACGCGCGCGCCTTTCGTCGGCTCGAATACAAGACGCAGGTTTTCCTGAATGGGACCGGCGATCATCTGCGCACGCGGTTAACCCATTCGATCGAAGTCGCCTCGATCAGCCGGACGATCGCGCGTGCCTTGTCCCTGAATGAGGACCTCGCGGAAGCGATCGCACTCGCGCACGATCTCGGGCATTCCCCCTTTGGACATTCGGGGGAAGAGATGCTGGCCGAATGCATGCACGGCCACGGCGGGTTCGAGCATAATGCTCAAAGCCTTCGCGTGGTTGATCGGCTGGAGGCGGTTTACCCGGAATTCCCAGGATTGAACCTGACGCACGAAGTGCGGGAAGGGCTTCGGAAACATGCGGCGTTTAATGATCTCCGTTCTCCACGCGACGAGGAACTCAGGTTTCCGTCCCTCGAAGCCCAGATCGCGCATCTCGCGGATGAAATCACGTACTACAGCCACGACCTGGATGACGCGGTCGATTTTCAGATTCTCCATCCGGCGCAGCTCGAAGAGAGCTCAGTCTGGCGCGAGAGCCACGCGGCGGTGAAGCTGCGTTATGCCGACGTTCGTGAGCCGGAGCTGCACCAGTTAATCATTCGCGAGATTATCGATCGAGAGGTGCGCAACGTCGTGACGACCAGCGCAGATCTGATTGCACAGACTGGGGTCAAAACCGCGGAGCAGGTTCGGCAGCAGGAGCATCCGTTAATCAGCTATAGCGAGGACTTATCGATCGCGAACCAGGAGCTGCGGCGCTTTCTCTATCAGAACGTTTACTATCATCCCCGGGTAGCGGAGGTGAACCGGCAGGCCTGCGAGATGTTGCGCGCGGTCTTCGAAGCGTATCTCCTTTCTCCGGACTTGTTAGGCGAAGGCGCGGCAAAGCGCATCGAAGCAGAAGGACTCCATCGCACGGTCTGCGATTACGTCGCAGGGATGACGGACCGTTATCTCCTGGAAGAGTACGCGCGGCTCGCGCGCAACCCTCAGGCTGCGGCGTCGCCGGTTTCCTCCCGGAGATAACGGATGACCAGGCGCAGTCGCTGATTGAGCGACAACTCTTCGAGGAGTTGCTGGCGCCGGAGAGGATCGCTCACGAACGTCGCCGACATCAGATCGGCCAGCATCTCGGGATCACTCAAATCAGCGAGGTAGCGGTCCACCTTCTCGGGGAATTCGCGTCCGTCTTTTTTAAATCTCGCGTAGAGGTCGAGCACCTTCGCGCCCAGCGCTTCAGTCTCCACCGACGACTGGGAGGTTGTGGATTCGAGCGGCTCGATCTCGGCGATCGGGAAAGGGTTTTCCTGTCGGAAAGCAGTGAAGCGAACACGCTGCAGGCCCTGCAGAATCAGATTGGAGGTGCCGTCTTCCCGGCCGACACAGGCGCGAATCAAACCTGCGCTTGCCACACGGTGGAAGTCGTCGACAGAGTTCCATTCCGCCCGCGGCGGTTCGATTAGAGTGACGCAGAACATCCGGTGCTCCGAGAGCGAATGCGCGAGCATGGCGCGATAGCGCGGCTCGAAAATGTAGAGGGGCAGAAGCGCGTGCGGAAAGAGGAGAGCGCCCGGCAGGGGCATCACGGGCAGGGCAGGTGGAAGTTCGATCGAGTCGTTCATGCGCTTGAAAGGGCTCCCTTCCATGATCACATACGCCTCAAACTCCCGGCGAGCCGTGGGAACTTGTGTCTAAGCTGGCTGGCGCTCTCGTCGAGCCCGATTGATAGCAAGCCGCATTTCGCGCAGGGAGAGTTGTCCCTCAATGCGAGCATTTCCAAGAGGAGCGTAGTTTAAGGCCGATCCACGCTGCACGAGCTGGCGTCTCGCACTTCGGCCGAGTTTTCCGA
>JACDBM010000403.1 GCA_013694945.1 Chthoniobacterales bacterium | reverse complement strand
AACTTCGAAACGCGCTCGCAGTCACCACTCGCAACCAGCACCGGCGGAGGGATGGCATTGATGACTTCATACGTCCGGGAAGAGCGCCAGTAATGGCCACTCGTCTGTTTGATCCGCCCGCCGATTAGGACGAGATCGTAGGCAACGCTTGCGGTCTGATTGACGATCTGCTCGATGGGGTCGCCGGCGCGCACGACGATCTCTGGTTCGAGGTCGTACGTCCGGAGTAGCTGGGCTTCCGAGTCGAGCGCGGCGCGCAACGGCTGTTCCACCTGCGGCTCTTCGGCAATCCCAAGCAACGTAATCTCGGCCTTGCACCCACCGCCCACCAGCCCGCCGATTCGGGCCGGCTGATCCTCCCGGTCCGTGCCGTCACTGCAGATGAGAATGCGCATCGGCTTAGAGTTTGTGACCTGTCATCATGGTGTAAACGACGATAGCGGCTCCGACGAGGGGCAGCGGGACGAAGGCGAGCCGAATTTTGGGGCCGGCAAAATATTGCGTCGAAATTGCGCCGATCTGGGCGCCGATCGCTGCCCCGGTGTTCATAACCAGAGCGATCAGAATGTCGACATTGCCTTTCATCGCATGACTGAAAGTGCCGTAGCTGGCGGAGATGATAATTTCGAAAAGGTCAGTGCCGACTGCAAGGTGCGTCGGAATTCCGAGCACGTAGACCAGCATTGGCATCCGGATATAACCTGCGCCACCGCCGAGGAAGCCACTGAAGAGGCCACCGATGAAGGAGACTAAAACGATGATCCAAATCGAGATCGACTTCACGCCCGAAGCGGGCAGCGCAACCATGGGGGCAAGCTGAAGCTTCTGAATGGAAGTCGTCACGTGCTGGAACGACGATTCGTCTTCTCGGCTGGAACGCCGGCCCGGGTTTTCCATTCCCGCGGCTTTCAATTTCTGGAGCCGCAACGTTTTCCAGCTCTCCCAAACCATGAAGCTGGAGATGCTCACGTAGATGACGATGGAAACGATGCTCACGACAAGGTTCACGTTGCCAGCCTGCTTCAGGGCCTCGATCAACTGCGCGCCCACTTCCGCTCCGCCAATCGTGCCGAACGCCATGATGAGGCCGAGGCGAAGATCGACGTTCCCGAGCGCGCGATGGCGTTTAGCGGCGACCACGGATTTGCCGACGATGTGGGCGAGATCAGTTCCGACCGCGAAGTTCCAATCCAGACCGGCCGCGCGAAGCGCTGGTCCCGCAATGAAGCTTCCGCCGACGCCGAAAAAACCACCCATGACGCCGATCAGAAACCCGACCACGACAAGGTAGATCGGGCTGATGTCCGCCCCGGAGATCGGGAAATACATGCGTTACTCGGACCGGCCGCGGAAGATTCGGAGCAGCAAAGTTGTCACCCACTCCAGCGCCACCGCCTGACCAATAATGAGCCCGATCGAAATGAGAGAGTAAAGCGTGGTGTGGTTGGCGTGCAGATGCCCCAGCCAATCGCCGAGAAAGTGGAGGACAAGGAAAAAATAGGCGACTACGAGCGCGCCATAGATCGGCAGCTCCACGAGCATCGCGCGGAACGTGTGCGACGCCTCAGCCTTTCCTTTGCGCGGTTGCTCGGTCACAGCCATTCATCGCCCCTCCGGCGTGTTCCGGTTGCGCGGGAGGGTTCTGGTCGAGGAAAAATGCATTGCGCCACGGGCGATTCTTCTTAACCTTGCACTTCGATTTTTCAGAGGGAAAACATGGCCGACGTAGCAAATAAATATCCTGAGAATATAGAAGGAAAGTTCTACGTCGACGACCAGTGCATCGATTGTGATCTTTGCCGCGAAACTGCGCCGGCAAACTTCAAGCGCAATGAAGACGGTGGGCATTCCTTCGTCTATAAGCAGCCTGAGACAGCGGACGAAGAGGCGCTCTGCAAAGAGGCCATGGAAGGCTGTCCCGTGGAGGCGATCGGTCCGGACGGAAACGGCGCCTGAGCCCGCCCGGCGCACCGCTCTAGCAGATGCCGGCGCGAGGTGAGCTTCCGGTCGTGCTCACTGTTGCCGGCTCGGACAGCAGTGCGGGTGCAGGGGCGCAGGCAGACCTGAAAACTTTCAGCGCGCTGGGCGTTTACGGATTAACCGCGCTGACGTGCGTCGTTGCAGAAATACCCGGTCAGGTGCAACGCATCGAGGCAGTCGATGCTGATCTGGTGATCGAGCAGGTGAATCTGCTGCTCGAGAGCTTCCCGGTTGGTGCGATAAAGACTGGCCTGCTCTATTCAGGAGAGATCGTCGCTCGCCTCGCCACGTCTCTGCGCGGGAGGCGCGAGGTCCCGCTCGTGATTGATCCCGTGATGGTGGCGAGCAGTGGTGACCTGCTGCTGCGGAAAGAGGCGATCGAGATTTACGAGCGTGAGCTTTTCCCGCTTGCTGCACTTCTGACGCCGAATCTCGATGAAGCCGCCACACTTCTGGGCGAGCCAATTCCAGATCTCACCACCATGCGCGCCGCGGGCCAACAATTGGTGGAGAAATACCGCGTGCCGATATTGCTCAAAGGAGGACATCTCGGAGGCGATGAAGCGATTGACCTGCTCTTCACTTCTGATGCAGTGCGCGAATTCCGCGCGCCCTTCTCGCGCGGCGTTTACACGCATGGGACGGGCTGCACCTACTCCGCCGCAATTGCAGCTGGGCTCGCTTCCGGGACGGCTCTGGAAGACTCCATCGCCCGCGCCAAGCGCTTCGTGAGCGCGACAATCGCACAGCACTTCAGTTGGAGCTTCGCGGGCGGTTCGACTCTGCATGCGCTCAACCACTCAGCCGACGCGGGCTAAGGAGGCGGTGCGCTCTCCGCGCTCGCGGCCTGGTTCGCCTGAATGCATTCGAACGTCGTTTCCCCTTCCCAGCGTTTTTCCCGCATCGCTTCGAGGGCTGCGGCTGTCTCCGCCTGTTTTTTACTCCGGCCCACTCCTTCACCGAGCGCCACGCCTTCCCAGACGACCCGCACAACGAATGTCTTTTCGTGCTCGCGGCCGCTTTCGGAAAGTAGCTCGTAAACCGGACTGCGCGGTGAGATCGCCTGGAGTGTTTCCTGGAGATGGCCCTTCGGGTTGATGTCGATTGGCTCCAACTCGAGTTGCGCGAGATCGGATGCAGCGAGCGTCAGGACAAAGCGGCGCGCGGTCTCGAGATTGGTATCGAGATAAATGGCGCCGAGCAGCGCTTCGAACGCATCCGCCAGGGTCGAAGTTCGTTCGCGCCCTCCGCAGGCCTCTTCGCCCCGGCCCATCATCAGGAAGTGCCCGAGCTCGAGCTTCGCGGCGTGCGCCCGCAGAGCTTCGCGTGAAACCAGGCGAGAGCGAAGCTTGGTCAGCTTTCCTTCCGCCTCCCTTGGAAAAATTGTGTAGAGATGCTCCGTGATGACGAGTTGGAGCACGGCATCGCCGAGAAACTCGAGCCGCTGGTTGTCGAAATGATGCCGCTGCGTTTCATGGCCGAGGCTCGGATGCGTCAGCGCTTCTGCGAGCAGGAGTGAATTCCGGAATTTGTGACCGATCCGTTTTTCGAGTGGGTTCATTCCTTCGCCTCCACCTCGATTTTCACCTCAGCTTTGCCAACACGCACCGCCATCTGAATTATCGATGCTGATAGATCGCGAGCGAAGTTACCACATCTACCGCGCGTTGAAGCACCGGGTCGCGCGTTGTCGGCTTCTCGTTCCCTCGCATGCGGCGCTGCGCCGTCTCCATGGCTTCAATCTCGGGGTTCTTGCCTGCGAGCAACGCCGCTTCATTCAGATGCGGGCGCTCGTTTTCGTAAATGAACTGGCTCATCCCCTTCTCCAGGCTTTGCTGAAACACGACCCGCTTCTCAGCCACCGGCATCTCGACGGGAACATCAGGCTGTAGTCCTCCGGGAAACAGAGCGCGACCTTCCGGCAGGACAGTTTCCGCGACGCCCACGCGCAAAATTGTTCCTCCGTTCAGCGGCAGATCGGAATATTCCACCGCCTCTCCGGCCGTTGGCTGACCAATGATCAGCGCTTTGCTGTGAAGGCGGAGCGCTCCCGCGATTGCTTCCGCCGGGCCTGAGGTCTCGCCATCTGCCAGCACAATCATCAAACCTTGAAAGGCCGGGTCACGATCGGCGGTAAAGGCGCGCTCCTGGTTCGCCGTCGGCTTGCGCAAGGTGAAGAGCAATTTGCCCTTCGTCGTGAAACGCTTCGCAAACTCAGCCGCCAGCGCAAAATCGTTTGTCCCGCCGCTGGCGCGCAAATCAATCACGGCTGCATCCACTTTCTTCGCGACGAAGGTTTGAAGTTGCGCGTCCATTGCCTGCAGGTTCGCGGCGTCCAGCGCGCCGAGCCGCAGGTAACCGATATGTCCATCGAGCACTTCGCCAAAGAACTTGCTCGTCATCTCCGACGGTCTGGACGCCTGCTCCGGAAGAATCATGGCGCCGCGGCCAAGACGAGCCAGCACGCCGGAAAGAAGTGCGCGATTCAGTTCGGTCTCATTCAGCGCATCCGGATTGATGAAGTTGCTTTTCAGGAGCTGGATGGCTTGCTCCAAATCTTCTGAACCTAGCGAGTTGATGAGCGCCTGCGTCGCCGGAGTCGCGGCGGGCGTTGCGCTCGGTGTGGCCGCAGGCGTCGGGGACGGCGCGCGTGCTGGAGTTTGGGCCTGGAGAATCGGCCCGGCGCTGAACAAGGTGAAGAAGACTACGAGCCGTAACATCAGTGGGCAGCGACGTTAGCCCTAACCAGCGGAAGGGCAATATCCCGCCGGTAATGTGCGCCCTCGAATTGAATCTGTGCGACGGCCTCGTAGGCCCGTGCGCGAGCGCGGGACGCCGTTTCACCCAGGGCCGTAATCGCGAGCACGCGCCCGCCCGCGGTCACGATTTCGCCTCTCTCGCGGCGTGTTCCCGCATGAAAGACATAGACGTCAGCAAGAGCGACGCAGGAATCCAAACCGCGGATTGGTCTTCCCGTTTCGTATTTTCCCGGATAGCCACCGCTTGCCATCACGACCGTGACGGCCGCACGCGGATCCCACGTGAGCGCGCAGTCGTCCAGCTTTCCGTCGGCAGTTGCCTCCAGCAGTGTAAGCAAATCAGAGCGCAGCCGCGGCAGGATCGCCTGCGTCTCGGGATCACCGAAACGGCAGTTGAATTCCAAAACGCGCGGACCTTCTGCTGTCATCATCAAGCCGGGGAAAAGCAGACCGCGGAAATCCGTTCCACCTTCGGCCAGGCCATCGACTAATGGCCACATCACTTCGCGATGGAATCTCGCCTCCGCTTCCGCATTCCAATTGTCGGCCGGGCTCACCGCGCCCATGCCGCCGGTGTTCGGTCCGATATCGCCATCGCCCGCACGCTTGTGGTCGCGCGCGGTGGCGAGCAGGCAGTAACGCCTTCCGCTCACGAGAACATGCAAGGAGCATTCCGTTCCGCGCAAGAATTCCTCCACGACAATGCGGCGGCCCGCTTCCCCGAACCGGCCCTGGTTCATCATCGCGTCGATCGCGTCAATCGCCTCATCACAGCTTTGCGCGATCACCACGCCTTTCCCGAGCGCGAGCCCGTCCGCCTTGATCACCATCGGAAATTGCAGCCGCTTGCAGAATTGAAGCGCCTGCTCGCTGCGATCAAACGACCCCGCCAGGGCCGTGGGGATGCGGAATTTGCGCATCATCTCTTTCGCGAAAATCTTAGACGACTCCAGCCGCGCAGCCGACATCCGCGGCCCAAACACGCGCAAGCCTTTCGCGTCGAACAGATCCACAATCCCAGCGGCGAGCGGATCATCCGGACCAATCACCGTCAGGCCGATGCGATTCTCTTTTGCAAAGGCAGCCAGCCCCTCCAGGTCATTCGCCGCCAGTGCGATATTCTCGCCGATCAGCTCGGTCCCGGCGTTTCCCGGCGCGCAAAAGATGCGCTCGGCGCGCGGAGATTGGCTTAACTTCCAAGCCAACGCGTGTTCCCGTCCGCCACTGCCGACAATCAGAATTTTCACGACGAAAGCGGGGGCATCACAGATCGGGAGGTTGTGACACGGCCCTGTGAAACGCAAGCTGCGAGTCGGCCGCTTACTTGCTCCGGGCGGCATTCGTCCTAGAAAGATGGTATGGCGAAAAGCGGCGCGACCTACTCAGTCCTGAGCCCGGGGTGCCCTTCGCGCGTTGTCCTGGATCGGATCGCCGACAAATGGACAGCATTGATCATTCAAGTGCTGGCGCGGGGGACGCTGCGCTACTCCGAGTTGAAGCGGGAAATCGGCGATATCTCTCAGAAGATGCTCACGCAAACACTGCGGAGTTTGGAACGCGACGGCCTCGTACGCCGAAAGGTCTATCCGGTCGCTTCGCCGAAAGTGGAATACGCGCTGACGCCCCTCGGACGGACATTAATCGAGCCGCTTCAGGGGCTCTGTCGCTGGACGGAAAAACATCTCACGGAAATGGAAGCGCACCGGCAGGGAGCCGGGAGGCAAACTCCTGCGTCTGGCGCCGGCGTGTAAAGGAACAGTCGTCCTGCTCTTGATCTCTTGATCATGCCCTTGATCACTCCGGCTTCGCGCTCGCAGAGAAGATCAAGATCAGGATTGAGATCAGGAGCATGAGGAGGAGCATGAGGGAGCCCGGAGCGAGTCGCATCTTCCTTCTCTCGCCGGCATACGCGGGTGGGCTCCGCGCGCAGATGATCATGAGCGAACGAGCCCAGTTCGAGCTCGCGCGCCGGCTGCGCAGCGTTGACCGGCCGACGCTTGGTGAAGTATTCAGCTTTCTGAGCGGGCTCTACTTTCGGGGAAAACTTGCCTACGCGAAAGCGTTCGCGCCTCAAATGACGGACGGACGCAGTGGCGTCCTTGTGATCACGCCCAATCGCGGCTTGCTGGACGTCGATTCGCCCATCGGGCTGGCTGACTTGTGCGCGTTCGCCGAGGTCGATATCGATGAGGACGATCCGCGCTATCGGAAGCCGCTTGAGCGTGATGTTCGCAAGCTCGCGAAGCAACTTCCGGTCGAGAGTAAAATCGTCCTGCTCGGCAGCATCGCCACCGGCAAGTATGTCGATGTTCTCCTGAAAAATTTTAGCGATCGTCTGCTCTTTCCGGCAGACTTCGTCGGCCGCGGCGACATGAGTCGCGGCGGGCTTTTGCTCCGCTGTGCAGTGGATCGCTGTGAGCTGAATTACATTCCGGTGCGCGGCGCCATGAGGAAAGGAAAGCGGCCGCCGAAGCTTGAGCCGCGAAGATACACGAAGTGAAAGCGCTCGCCCTGAAGCCGCCGGTTCCTCCGATGGAGGCTCGCACTGTAGATCAAATTCCGTCTGGCGACGAGTGGCAGTACGAGCCGAAGTGGGATGGCTTTCGGTGTCTCGCGTTTCGCGAAGGTGCCGAGGTTCACCTGCAATCGAAAGCGGGGCAGCCATTGGCGCGTTACTTCCCGGATGTGGTGGCGGCGCTGGCCCGGCTCACGGCGGAGCGGTTTGTGCTCGATGGGGAGCTGGTGATTCCCGTCGACGCTGCTCTTTCGTTTGACGAATTGCAGTTGCGCCTTCATCCCGCCGCGAGTCGTGTGCAAAAACTGGCCGCGGCGCATCCCGCGATGATGGTCGTGTTCGACATCCTTGCGGGCGAAGATGGTGCATCGCTCATGGGATTGCCGTTGCGCGATCGGCGTGAGCAGCTTGAACGATTCGCGGACAAGCATCTGAAGACGAACGGGGCGATTCGGCTTTCGCCTGCTACGCTGAAAGTGTTCACGGCTAACGAGTGGTTCGAAAAGGTCGGCGGGGATCTCGATGGAGTGATCGCGAAACTGCTTGATGCTCCCTACGCTTCCGGCGAACGCACCGCGATGGTGAAGGTGAAACAGATCCGCACGGTTGATTGCGTTGTTGGCGGTTTCCGTTACGCGAGCGGCAAACCGGTGCTCGGCTCGCTCTTGCTTGGCTTGTACGATGATGCCGGCCTGCTCCATCACGTCGGCTTTACTTCTGCATTCAAAGCGACTGAACGAAACGCGCTGACGAAGAGATTCGACGCCTTGAAGAAGGCGCCCGGTTTCACCGGCAACGCTCCGGGCGGGCCGAGCCGTTGGAGCACGGAGCGCAGCGGCGAGTGGGAGCCGGTTGATCCGAGCGTGGTGGTCGAGGTGACTTACGATCACTTCACGGGCGGGCGTTTTCGGCACGGGACAAAGATTGTCCGCTGGCGGCAGGACAAAGCGCCGGGCGAATGCAAGCTCGATCAAGTGGAAGGCCGCGAAGGTAAGTCGCTTGCCTTGCTTTGACCTACTGCTCGACGTTGAGCTCGAAATTGATCTTCACGTCGTAGTGTCCGTCGCTGCCTACCCCGGCGGGCGGAGGATCGACTCTCGTGACGCGTTTTCCGGCCGCGGCGACCGACTCATCCACGACCACGTTTCCGGAAGATCGAACGATCGTGAATTCTGAGACGCGCCCGTCCTTTTCGATGCGCAATTGCACGAGCGTCGACATCTTCGTGCCGGTGGCAAGAGCGGTCTTCGGCTGCACCCATTCTCCGAAAAATCGATCGTGCAGCATGTTGCTGTACCAGCCAGCCTGCGACTCGACCGCGGGACCGGTTC
>JACDBM010000402.1 GCA_013694945.1 Chthoniobacterales bacterium | reverse complement strand
AACTACCTGCAGGACGCGCATTCACTCGTTCGACTATTTGATCTAACGGGCAAACCGGCCGGGGAGATTCCGTTGCCCGGGCTTGGCACCGCGACGGGATTCACCGGGAAACGCAAAGATACCGAGACGTTCTATAATTACGTCAGCTTCACGGAGCCGCCGACAGTCTTTCGTTTTGACTTCGAATCGGGCCGGAGCACGGTGCTCTTCCGCCCCAAGGTGGATTTCAAGTCCGACGACTACATCACCGAGCAGGTCTTCTATCAGAGTAAAGATGGGACGCGCGTGCCGATGTTCCTCACTTACAAAAAGGCACTGAAGAAGGACGGGAATACTCCGACGCTGCTCACCGGCTACGGTGGGTTTGACAGCTCGAACCTCCCGAACTTTTCGCCGGCCAATGCGGTCTGGCTCGAGATGGGCGGCCTCTTCGCGGTCGCGAACCTCCGCGGCGGGGGCGAGTACGGTGAGGAGTGGCATCTTGCCGGCACGAAGTTGCGCAAGCAGAACGTCTTCGATGACTTCATCGCGGCCGGCGAATGGCTAATCGCGAATAAGTATACTTTGACCCCGAAGCTCGCGATCAGCGGGCGAAGCAACGGCGGTTTGCTCGTCGGCGCGGTTCTCAATCAGCGTCCCGAGCTTTGGGGCGCCGCGCTCCCGGGCGTCGGAGTAATGGATATGCTGCGTTTCCAAAAATTCACGATCGGTTGGGCCTGGGCGTCTGATTACGGATCGTCCGATGATCCGGAAGAGTTCCAGGCAATCTACAAGTATTCTCCGCTCCACAACGTCAAGCGGGACACCGAGTATCCGCCGACATTGATCACGACCGCCGATCACGATGATCGCGTTTTTCCGGGTCACAGCTTCAAGTTCGCCGCGACCCTGCAGGAAGCGCAGGCCGGCCCCGCGCCGATCCTAATCCGGATCGAAACACGCGCCGGACACGGCGCCGGCAAACCGACATCGAAGGTGATCGAAGATGTGACCGATCAGTGGTCGTTTCTGGTCAAGAGCCTCGGGATGAAGATTCCGTTTTGATCGTAGCGACGACGCTCTGTCTTTCTTCCAACAACGCCTATGCACACTATCAACCTGAACGAAATTCCGGAAGGCGAACGTCGATCTCCTGGGGGAAAGTTCCGCGCGCACTTCAAGGAGATCTCCGTCGCGCTCGGGCGCGATAAAAATTCGCTTGATCTGAACCAGCGACATCCGTTCGACCTGATGCTGACGCGCATTCCGCCGGGCGCGTCGTTCTGTCCGTATCATTCAGAGTCCGCCCAATGGGAGCTCTACCTTGTCCTTTCCGGACGTGGCGCGGTGCGTGACTCGTCGGGCGTAACAGAAGTCAGCCAAGGTGATGCGTTTCTCTTCAAGCCCGGCGAGGCGCATGAACTTTCCAACCGCAGCAGCGAAGACTTTGTCTATTATGTGATCGCCGATAACCCCGTGGCCGATTCATGTTACTACCCGGACAGTGGCAAGTGGGCGGTGCGGAAAGAGGGCGACGAGATGGTGATTGTGAAGGGCGCGGAGACAGACTACTTCGACGGCGAAGAGTAGGCACCAGTCTACGCCAGCGCTTCCGCGAGAAGCTCCGCCATATGCTTCGGCCGGACTGGCGTGAGGTGTTCGATCTGATGGCGGCAACTTGTGCCTGAAGCGACAATAGTCGCGCCTGGAGGTTGCGCGGCAATTTGCCTAACGAGCGGTTCGGCCACCTGCAGCGACAGCTGATATTTGGAATCGAGCGCCCCAAATGCCCCTGCCATACCACAGCAGCCGGTGTCGAGGAGCTGAACGTTCCGCCCTGGCAGGCGGGCAGCCAATCGCGCCATAAAGCCGGGCTTCAGCAAGGACTTTGCGTGGCAGTGCGCATGAATCGCGACTTTCTCGGTCGATCCGTTCCTGAATTCCAAGGCGTCCGGCTCCCGCTCAAGGATGTCGTCCACGAACTTTTCAAAAAGGAAGGAGCGCTTCGCGACCGGATCGAAGTCAGCCAGCTTCAGCTCGCGATAATCCTCGACAAACATCGAGTAGCAGGATGGCTCCAAAAACACGATCGGCCCCTGCGGCTCACCCGCGCAGAGCAGCTCGAGGTTGTGAGCGCCCAGGCGTCTGGCTTCGTCCAGATTTCCCTGACTGAAAGCCGGTCTCCCGCAGCACCAGCGGCCTTTGGGCAGCGAAACCTCGAAGCCTAGCTTTTCGAGCACTGCGACCGCCGCGATGCCGATGTGCGGTTCGTGATACCGGACAAACGTATCGTCCCAAAGAATGACGGGGCCGCGCCGGGCTCCGTTGTCGCCGGAGGCGGTGTTGTAGCCGGGGGCGGTGACCCCGGCTCGCTGCGAGCGTCTTTCCCCGCCCGGGTCATCGCCCCCGGCTACAGTGCGCGAACGCTTCACAAACCACTTGTCGAAACGTTCGAGCGCGTAATGCGGCAGGGGCCGTCTCGCAGAAATCCCGAGCGTCTTGGACATCAGCCTACGGAGCGGAGCAAACTCGAGCGCAGAATTCGCAAGCCCGGGAGTGAGACACCCGAGCCGGCCTAACAAATCCACTGCGCTCAGCATGCGTTCGCGCAGCGGCAGTCCATCGCGCCGATGGCGGGCATAGAGCAGCTCGGCTTTGAGCAGCGCCATGTTCACATTCGAAGGGCATTCGACAGTGCAGGCTTTGCACGACAGGCAATTGCTGAGCGCCTCTTCCAGCTCGTAGGCGCGCAGCGGATCGTCGCCCTCCGTGCGCAACTCGAGCGCCGCACGGATGGCGTTGGCGCGACCTCGCGTGGACATGTATTCGTCGCCGGTCGCGAGGAACGTCGGACACATCGTCGGCGCGTCCTTGCGGCAGCCACCGCAGCCGTTGCACTGCTCGAGATTTCCAATGAACGACTCGTCTTTGAATGCAAACGCGAGCGCCGGCTCGAACGGCAGCCTCTCGCGATAGCCGGTCGTCCGCAGCCGCGTGTCGATTTTGTAGCGGCCATCCGGAAGAATCTTTCCGG
>JACDBM010000391.1 GCA_013694945.1 Chthoniobacterales bacterium | reverse complement strand
TCGATCATTTCCAGGCCTTTGTTGAAAAGCGTGGCGGAATCGATTGTGATCTTCGGTCCCATGTTCCAGGTGGGATGACGGAGGGCCTGCTCGGGAGTAATGCTGGCAAACTCTGTGACCGGTGTTTCACGGAAGGGGCCGCCCGACGCCGTCAGGATAAGGCGTCGAACATCGATGTAGCCGGGGTCGGTGACCCCGGCGATCGCGCGCCCGGAGTGGTCCTTGCCGCCGGGGTCATCGCCCCCGGCTACAACCCGGCCGGCCAAACATTGAAAGATCGCGTTATGCTCACTGTCGACGGGCAGCACCCGCACGTGCTTCGCGGCGGCAGCCTTCATCACAATATCCCCGGCCATGACGAGGATCTCCTTGCTCGCTACCGCGAGATCCTTGCCTGCTTCAACCGCGGCGAGCGCCGGACGCAATCCCCCGGTCCCGACGACCGCGATGAGCACCATGTCGGAATTCCCGAGGGTCGCGATCTCGCACAGGCCAACTTTGCCGGCGAAGATCCGCGGCGAGTAGTTCAGAGCCGCCCGCAGCGCCCCAATCTTTGATTCGTCAACAATGCAAACCGCTTCAGGCCGAAGTTCATTTGCTTGTTCGGCCAGCTTCGCCGCGCTGCTGTATGCAGCGAGCCCGATGATCTCCATCCGGTCCGGGATGTCGCGCGCCACCTTGAGCGCGCTATCGCCGATGGAACCGGTCGCGCCGAGGACGACTACGCGTTTTCGGTTCATGTGATGAGCCGGGTTTCCCGACCCGGCACGGCGAGACGTGATCGGTACATTTGTCTGTTGCTACGGGACTCGAACCACGAGTCGCAGATAAACGAACAGAAGTGGCGCGGTGAAGAGCAGGCTGTCCACAAGGTCCAAGGCGCCACCGATTCCGGGGAGGAAATTACCCGAATCCTTCACGCCAGTGCTGCGCTTTATGATCGACTCCGCAAGGTCGCCCACGACTGCCGCGAACCCGAGCAGAAGCCCGAGGGCGGTCGCGTGGCTCCAGTTCAGGACCGAGAGGTGATGCGGCATCAGCTTGAACAATCCCCAGCTCGCGAGCAGGGAGAATAAGAGCGCGCCGCCAAAGCCTTCCCAGGTTTTCTGCGGGCTGATGTGCGGGATCATCTGGTGCCGCCCGATGACGCTACCCGTGAGATACGCGCCCATGTCGCTGAATTTCGTGACCGTGATCAGGTAAAGGACGTAGAACTGGCCCGTCACTGCTCCGGTCGTTGAGCGCGGCACCACGAAGACAATTTTCGTGATGAAATTGTAGAGCCAAAGGACGTAGAGAAGCCCAAACAGGGTGTAGGCCATGGTCCGCAGCGGGAAATCATCGCGCAGGCTCTCGAACATCTGACGCGTGAACACGGTAAGGAGAAACCCGAGCAGCACCGTCATCTCGAAATCGTAGGAATGCGCGGGGCCGCCCTTCGAGAAGTAATAAAAGCTTCCGCAGAGCATGATCGCCCCGCTGATCATGGCCGTGATCTTGAAGTTCGGCAGACCTTTGTGGTCGAGCATTCCGTAGAACTCCCAGAGCGTGAGCAGCCCGAACGCCGCAATCAACGCGAAGAACGCCAGCTCGTAGCCCGAGAAGATGATCAGCAGCGCGACCGACCAGAGCGCGATCGTGCTCGCAAAACGCAGGATGAACGTCAGCTTGGGAGTGAGCGGCTTTGGCTGAGCTCGGTCCAGCGTTTCAGGCATGGAGCAGCAGCATCCGAAGAGGCAGAGAATTTGTCCACAGATTCCGCAGATTTGCACGATGGGAAGATGCAACCGCGCGCAACGCGTCGTCGTTTGCCTGAGCTAAAATCTGCGTAGATCTGCGAAATCTGTGGACGAACGATCTTTGCACCTCTGAGCCGCCTGCCTACGTTCCTGCGTGAGCAGAACAATGCGAGCGGTGGTGAAGAGCCGCGCCGAGCCGGGTCTCGAGTTGCAGGAAGTGCCGGTGCCGGAAGTCGGGCCGAACGAGGTCCGCATTCGGGTGCAGAAAGCCTCGATCTGTGGCACGGACGTTCACATCTACAACTGGGATGCGTGGGCGCAGAAGACGATTCCGGTTCCGTTAGTGATCGGACACGAATTTGTCGGTCTCGTGGATCAGGTCGGCAGTGCGGTGACGGATTTTAAAGAGGGCGAACTGGTCACCACCGAGGGCCACATCGTGTGTGGACACTGCCGCAATTGCCTGGCGGGCCGACGTCATCTTTGTCCGAACACAAAAGGCATCGGCGTGAATCGGCCGGGTGGTTTCGCCGATTACGTCTCCGTGCCATCGAGTAATATCTGGCGCTGCGATCCCAGCATTCCGCTCGATGTCATTTCCTGCTCCGATCCGCTCGGGAACGCGGTCCACACCGCGCTCTCCTTCGATCTGGTGGGCGAAGATGTGCTCATCACAGGTGCGGGTCCGATCGGTTGCATGGCGGTGCCGATCGCTAAGATGGCCGGCGCGCGGAAGGTCGTGATCACGGACGTGAACCCTTATCGCCTCGATCTCGCGCGCAAGATGGGGGCGACACTCGCGGTCGACGTGCGGGAAACGAAGCTGCAGGACGCGATGCACGACCTCGGCATGAAAGAAGGCTTCGATGTTGGCCTCGAAATGTCGGGGAATCCGAAGGCCTTTACGGACATGCTTGACGTGATGGTAAACGGTGGCCGAATTGCCATGCTCGGCATCATGCCCGGAAGCGCGGCGATTGATTGGAACCTGGTCGTCTTCCACGGCCTGACGATCAGAGGCATTTATGGGCGCGAGATGTTCGAGACCTGGTACAAGATGACGGCGCTCATCCAGCGCGGTCTCGATATCTCGCCCATCATTACGCATCACTTCCCCTGCACGAAAATCATCGAAGGAGTCGAGCTGATGAAGTCGGGCCAATCGGGCAAGATTATTCTGGATTGGGCTGCGTAGCAGCATTCCGCAAGTCCGCTTGTCACTCTCAATCGAGCCCGCCGAGATTAACTCAGATTCCGGCCGCTGGCTGTTGACGGAGTTGTGGGCGGAAGTCGACCACATCTACGGGAACGATACTCCTTCCGACCCTGAACTCGCCGGCATGGATGCGGCCGGCGCCGGGTTCATCATCGCGCGAGATGCTGGCGAGGCGATCGGATGCGGTGCAATTCGCCCCTTCACCGACACGATCGCCGAACTGAAGAGGATGTACGTTGTGCCCTCGAAACGCGGCCGCGGGATCGCGCGGGAGATGATGCACTTCCTCGAGCAGCGCGCGCGCGAGAACGGCTTCAGCGCAGTCTGCCTCGAGACCGGCCTGCGCCAGCCCGCCGCGATCCGTTTATACGAAAGTCTCGGCTATAGGCGAATCGCTGGTTTTGGTGACTACAAGGACGACCCGCTGAGTGTTTGCTTCGGCAAAGCGCTGATCTGACGTCTCGATGATCAGCTCTCAAAATTACTCGAGCGCGGCTGCGCTCTCGTGCTCGCCTTCCAACTCCAGCACCATCCGTCGGATGTGCTTGTGACCCTGCCGGCCTTGGAGCAGCTGGAGACTCGCTTGCGGGCTGCCCCAACGCACGACCTGAATCGGCTCGTGCCGAACGCCCCAGGCGTTCATGTCCGCGCGGCTTCCCATATAAAGATCAATCGTGTTCCGGCCCGAAAGAGCCCAGCCGTAGTCATCCACTTCGTAAATCTGACCCGTCGAAAGAAGGCGGAAAGTCGTGCCGGCTGGCCAGCGGGACCAATCCGCCGCCGCGCTTCCGATTGTCGGACGCACGAGCACTGTCGTGGTCACCTTTTTTCGGCCGCGTTTCGTTTTCACCCAACGTGTGATTGTTCTTTTCTGCGGGGTGAGAAACGACTGCA
>JACDBM010000370.1 GCA_013694945.1 Chthoniobacterales bacterium | reverse complement strand
GCAAGCTATACGGCTCCCACTCTCCCTCGGCTCACGAGGGGGTAAGTCACCGATAGCATTTCCTCGCTACGCCCGACGTTTAACCTTACGCCACGCCGCGTCTCACGAGGCTGTTGCGGCGGATCGCCTCCTTTTTTGCTCACTCTTCCGAGGTGGCCGCGCTAATCGACTAACCCTCGCCACCCACACCACCGCACCAGGCGCACCACCCACCCACCACCACCACCCATGCACCATCATGACAGACGCATGAGGGGTGAGAGACTCACACGCACGTACGCCCATGCGTGAGGGTGTGAGAGTCCACTTGTGAAGGGTGAAAGTCCCAAGTGCTTAGAGGTTCAGCACTTAACAGTGTTGCCAAATGGCAACAGTCCCTTACATCTGGGGCACGGCCGGCAGGGCGAGGCGCTTGCGTTCCACGATCTGGGCCAGGGCCTGTTGGCGCAGTGCTACCAGCTCATCACGCTCTGCTTCCCCGATGACCAGGACCGAAGCGCCACCAGAGGCGTTGATCTTGAGGTTCGCAGTGCCCGGAGCCTTGAACTTCGTCGGCAGATGCGCCCGCAGCATTTCGATTCTGAGGCGCGAGTCGAACTTGCGGACGTGCCCGACCTTGATGCCTTGCCAGTAAACCGGCTCGCAGTCGCCTTCCAGCGCAGAAGCGAAGCAGGCATCATGCAGAAGGGCCACCGCGTGCTCCTCGGCGGCGTGATACTGCGCTTCAAAGTCAGGATCGCTCTTCAGGTGCAGATTGACCGTCGTCGCGCTCACCTTCGCCGCCCGGCAGGCGATGATCTGCGAGCGGGAAAGGGCCAGGGCGTCCAGAAACCGCGGTCGCCATTGCAACGCATAGCGGCAACGGGTGCGCCCGCGATGGGTCACACAGAGGTTTTGCACTCTAAGCCACATTTCTTCCGCTTTCTCCGGGGCTAGTCCGCTAAGGCGCTAACCCTCCGCGCCACACACGCGCCTCTCCCGCCACCCACCACCACAGCACACCACCATCACACCATGCGCACAAAGGTAAGTAGATGAACGTGTGTCCAATTTGGACACGGGTAAGTAGATGAAGGTTGCCTACCCCTCGATCACAGGGGCAGTGAGAGCCAGGCGCTTGCGCTCCACAATGGCAGCAAGGGCCTGCTGCCGCACCGCTACCAGCTCGTCACGCTCCGCTTCACCGATCACCAGAACCGACGCGCCGCCCGCGGCGTTGATTTTCACGTTCGCTGTGCCCGGCTGCTTGAACTTCGCCGGCAGATGCGCCCGCAGCATCTCGATCCGCAGCCGACTGTCGAACTTCTTAATGTGACCGACAACGGCTCCATCCCAATAAACCGGCTCGACGTTCCCTTGAACTGCAGCCTTCCAGCAGACATCGTGCAGTAACTCGGCGCCCTCCGCCTCGGCTTTGGTCACCTGTGCAGCGAACTCTGGGTCATTGCGCTGATGCGTCCGTACTGTGTTGTAGGAGACTCGAGCCGCCTTCGTCGCAAACACAACGCTGCAAGACATTGCCAAGGCTTTCAGGAATCGTGGTCGCCACCGCATTGCCGCCCGTGCGCGCGCGCGATGGGTGACTTTCAGTTGTTGCAGATAGCCCGTTTGAACGTTGAGCGAGCTGGTCGGCTCAGCACCGTCTTCTTCGGTTGCTTCGTGCATAGCGGGCGGGATTGCAAAACTGCTTTCAACAAGCAACCATATTCCTGCCGCCCGACCCGCTCATGACACTGTCCACCTTGTCCGCTTCCAAGATCGGCTAGGCAGTTGCCCAATTGCGGAACCTCGGCCCGAATTCTCCAGGTCCGCCGTGGACTGCTCACCAGTGTCGCGCGGCCTGTAACATTACCGGCGAGGCAACTTTAATCAGGTTGAGGGACTTTCGCCTTGAGGCTTTGGATGAGCGACTCGTACTGATCTGGCTGCGTTACTGACTCGAGCTTCGGCATCGCGTTCTTGTGGAAGAGTGCCCGTTGCCTATCCAGCGACATCAATCGTTCCTCGATACTGCCAAGATACGCAATGATCCGCTGACGCGGCCCTGAGCGCGTTCTGATCGTCGACACCAAGAAGAAGTCCAGTGCATGCCCAGTCATCGCGGTAAATCCCGTGACCGTCTGGCCTGGATTTCTTTGAGCGCCGCCGCTTAGTTCTGATGAACATTCGTGGGTAGTGCCTACAGATGTGGCCCAAGGGAGACATTCATCGGCACTACGCTTCGTGGTGGAGTACGGCACAAGGGCGCCCGGGAGTTGTTCGCGCGGCGACAACGTTGGACTGGCCGCAGTTCAGACTGCGGGGAGTCAGTCATTACAGCTCGCCAGTCGACATTGCCCGCGTGTATACGTTCTGAGGAAAGCTGAGTACCTCCTGAGGTACTCTCGTGATCGTTTTGCCTGCTCGTCGGCGATAAGGTGCATCACGTCCTTACTGGGGCGAAATGTGACAGTAGACTTCCCTGTAACCCGACAGCGAACCTTCATTGCTGGCCCAGTGTCCTCTGCTTTCATCTGCTTCTCCTCCTGTGGCTGAGCCTGGCTGCTCTGCCTCCGTCTGCTCACCCGCCTCGCCCCAGTCCCTCAAATCGGGCATAGCTGTGCCGTACAAGCGGGAAGGCCGCCATTTCACCTGCTCGGGAATCCGGAGACCAAGTGCGCGATGCGCCATCTCTCACATGCGGCCTCTCTTCACCGCTTGGAGAAGAGAGGCCGAGAGCATAGGCTCGCAGTCGTGTCCGCCTGTTCCCGAACTCGTCGTGCACCAAGGATTCGATCCTTTCGGCGCAACCGGTAGCTTCAGTATGTATTCCAGGCCATCGCGTGCCTGGTCGTACAACGCCACTTGTGAAAGACCTCCGCCGCAAGTCCGCCAAGCGGACTCCAACTCACGGCAAAAATGAATGCACAACAACGCTCGCGGTATCCCTGCCAGACAAAGGTGGTAATGTCCACAGTCCCCTCTCTTCCCTACCTCGAAACGCACGACCCAAATGAGACGTTCGAAGTGCACGCTGGCCATTCGCGCTACGACTCTTAGCCACCGACGAACTGGTGGTAAGGATGCAGGACGGCTTCTCGGAGGCCTGATAAATGTCAGTGTGACGAACAGCTGCCAATAGAATTTGCGCAGTGCGTACGCCTCGGGCATCACTTTCATAACCGGGTCGTTGAACCTTCAAGCGCCCTGGCTTGCGCTACACGATGTGGCTTTGCGAATTCGCCTGCTAACGCGCGTCGGTCGAATTCGGCGATCGCGGCCTTAGAGACGAAGATCCTGCCCATCAAGTTGACGGTGGCGATCATTTTTCGTGTTCGGTATCTCCAACCCGAGACCCGAGATCTACCTAATGAGTTAAGCCACTGATCGAACGGTACGAGATCTCCTACCCCGGCCGAGGCTACGTTATTTGATGTTTCGGAACGTTGCGGCACACCTCAGAATGGCTCAGGAGGTTACTGCAGCAAGAGCGGCTTCCGCGAAGTAACGCGGCGTGAGTTCTTAGATTACATGGCTCCCTCGCGAGTATCAGAATAAGTAACGCTAATTGAGTGAGTTTGTTTTCTTCTTTTTGGCTCGGCATCGCCTTCCGCGAGCCGCGTTAGCAGCGCGCTGCTTGCCTAATCTCAATTCTTCGACCTGATCTTGATTCAGCCCGGATACCTGCAATTTCTGTTTAGGGGTACCTATTATGTTTATCAGGTCAATCGCCGGTCGAGCGCGCAAGCGCTTTGCCACTTCGGCTGAGTAAACTAGATGAAGTATCTCTTGTGCTTGTAATGCGCTGACGTTCTGGCGAAGACCCTGAAGTGCCTTCGGCCACCACGGCAGCAGCAAGGCTAAATCACCCTGAGCAGCAGTTCGCCTTTTTAGAATCAACTGTTTCGTGCGGATTAGCTCTAGCTTCCGGTTGGGAGTCGCAGTCTTGATTCCGCGAAGCTCAATTCTCAGCGCCGCGAAGACTGAGTCATCAAGGTACCGTTGCACGACGTCTACGAACATCTGGATGCGTCTGCCTAGCTCAAAACGCCGCCACCGATTATCCATTGCCCTAAGAACACGGAAGTTCGGAGCTCGCTGAGAACGATCCGTAATCGTGCGAAATGAGCGGATTTGGGAGACGAGCTCGTTGCATAATCGCTCGCCTGGCCACGCCAGGGCCGGGCTTTCTCCGAGAGACGAAAATTCGAGAGCGCCCGAATCGCTTTTTCCAAAGTTCGTCGAATCTCGAAAGAGAGAAACTCCCGATCCGGTTCTGGGAGTACTTCAAACTGATTGATTATCCCTGCAGTCTCATTGGGATTCACATGCGGCTCGCCATCGATTGCGGAGTTCTTTGGAGTTTTAAGAACATCTGACCGCTTTGGCGAACGACGCCGTTTTGGCGTGCTCATTTGGTGCCGAAACGAACTTGAAGCGCGGCTCTGCGACGGTGTTCATCCAAAAGATGTCCGTATACCTTGTCCACCAAAATCCCTCCATCCTTATGCCCCAACCACGTGGCAATCGTCATGAAGTCGATGCCAGCCATGACGCACGCCGAGCAGAAAAAATGTCGCAAGTCATGAAATCCAACCCAATCAAGCCCGGCCGCCTTGCGCGCAATCTTTAAACTCTCTCGAAAGCTCTTGGCATGTTCATCCCGATCGCCGCGTTGCGGGGACGGAAACAGCCAGGATGAATCTGGCGGTCTGCGCGCGAACATATCACGCAAAAGGCTTTCCAGTTTGGGGTTGAGCTCGACCGCGCGGCTCTCCCAGTTCTTCGCGAGACCGTCTCCTCCGATCGTGATGCGCACTCGGCCAAAGTCGACGTCGGCGACCGGTATGCGAAGGGCTTCCTTCTCTCTGCTTCCGCTGAAGGCGAGAAACTGGAGATAATCTGCAAGCTGTTGGCCATTCTTCGCGCAACCGGTCCTTGCGGCGTCGATTAGTCGATCGAATTCCTCCGGGAGCAGCAGCTGCCGCTTCGGGGCCGGGGGCGCGTCGAGCATTTTCACTTTTGGCAAGTCACGGATGAGCCCGTCATCGATCGCCGAGCTGAGGACGTTGCGGAGCATCAACAGGTCGAGGTTTGCTGTCCGCTCCGAGACGGCCCCCAACTTGCGACCGCAAAAAGCACCACCTTTCAGCCGTTTGTCGACGAAATTGGTGATCAGCGATGCCGTAATCTGATCAATCCGGACGTGGCCCAAGTGATCACACCATCGGGCAAGGGATTGTCGTTCGTTTTGGAGGGTACCGATTCGCTTTCGCTGCACCCGGGCTTTATCGAAGTAGGTCGTGCAGTAGTCGGATAAGGACGGCTTGCGACCCGCGGTGGGCAATTTGTTCTCCCGCCGGTCGTGCCTCTTGATCTCGAGTGCTTCCTTGGCCACCTGGAGGCTGCGTGCCGGCCGATTATCTCCATCAAAGAGCGCCATTCGCCGCGGCGCCTTCTTGCCGTTGCCGAGATCGACCCAAAGTTGGGCGTAGTAGCGATCGTTGCGGAGATAGAGGCCAGGGACTCGTCGATTGCGCGAATCGCGCGCGGGGATAAACTGCGACCGATGGACCGGTCTACTAGGTGTGCTAGGGAAGGAGCCGTTGACCGCGAGCGACGCGGCTTTCTGCGCTCTGGGGGCGTCGCTTACCGTTTCACTTCGTTGCATACCAATTCCCTAGCACAAATTCTAGCACACAGGCTACTTAAATTTTACGTATTCAGCGATTTTCCCTCGTAAAAACGACGGGCCAGGGTGGCGAAATTGGCAGACGCGCCAGACTTAGGATCTGGTGGAGCAATCCTTAGGGGTTCGAGTCCCCTCCCTGGTACGAGATCGTTCGCTTTCGGTAATCAGGATGAGGATGCCAGCATGGTTCACGGTTACCTCCTGCATCAACGGTTCATCCTCGCAGTCGCGGTGGATCGGGCCTACTCTAGGCATATGTCTGAGGTAATGATCGACGTCATCAGGAACGGGCCGCTCATCGTAAAAGGCCCGGTGAAACTGAAGGATGCCGAGGGAAATGTTTACCCTGAGCAGCCGCGGATGGCGCTCTGCCGTTGCGGTGCTTCGACCGAGAAACCCTTCTGCGACGGCACCCATTCGAAGATCGGCTTCCGCGCTGCGGAGCGCGCCGTTCCAGAGTCCGCGGAAGGGTAGCAGGTCTTCCGGCTGGCAGTAGCGGACGGGCCGCCGCCCGAGCGAGAGCCGAATCGTATATGCAGCCTTGTCTGGGTTTGTATCTGATCTTGTGAAATGGTTCGCAGTCATTGCTCTCGTCTGTTTGTCCCTCGCGCCGGGGCACGCGGAGAATGCTGTCTCTGGAAAGGGAAATGCAGATGCCTTGTCCGCCGGGGACTGGACCGAAGAGTTTAGCGCCAGCGGGCTCGTGATTTACAGTCGAGCCCGGAACGGTTCAGCACTGCGGGAATTCAAAGGCGTCGGCGTGATCGACGCCATGCCGCAGTTGGTCTTTGCCGTGCTCGACGATAGCGAAGGC
>JACDBM010000366.1 GCA_013694945.1 Chthoniobacterales bacterium | reverse complement strand
GATCTGATGCTGAACCCGGCGCTGGATCGCTGTCTCGTCGTAGGAGCAGAGGAGGCGGATTGGCTGCTTTGCGATGCTTATCGACGCTGGCACTTGCTCCGCGATGCGCCGCCAATCCAACCGTTTCAGGAACCCCCGCGAGGGATGCTTTTAAGCGAAGGCGCGGGCGCTCTTCTCCTTGATCGCGCCGGCCCCATCAAAATTGAGACAATTGACGCGGGCTGTAATTTCTGGCGGCAAAACGAGGCGGCGCTTTGCGTCGAGAAAGTTTTCGCGGCTCTCGCGCCCACCGATGACGACCTCGTCATCGCGAGTGCAAACGGCACCTTCGTCGATCGTGCCGAGCGTGCTGCCATCCTGCGACACTGCCCGGCTGCGGTGGTTTACGCGCCGAAGGCTGCGCTCGGGGAAGGTGTCGGTGCCGGGAGCATCTGGCAGGTGATCGCCGCGGCCCAGGCTCTCCACACCGGTGCATTGCCGTCATCGGCGCGGGCGCTTGAAAGCAACGACGTCCGCGTTCGCTCGAGCGGAGAGACGCATTGCTCGGCACGTCGCGCGGTCGTCTCCGTCTGCGGCTTAAACCAGCAGGTTGCGGGATTGGCCTTGTCGCTTTAGACGACTGGCAGCCTTGAACAGTATCGTCGCTATCGTCCGGCCAAAGATCGGGCGAAGCTCAGATCATCCTTTGCATTTGGCAACGCCGGATTCAGCCGCAGTGCTTCAGAGTATTGAGCGACCGCCGCGTCATACTCGCCACTCCCGAGAAGAATATCGCCCAAATGTTTGTGAGCGAGCACCAGACCAGAGTCCACTGAGAGGGCATGCTCGTAATGCCGGCGAGCTTCCGGGCGCATTCCTTTCCTGAGCAGAGCATTCGCGAGGTTCGTTTCCGCCTTCGCATTCTTCGGGTCCAAGGCGATAGCTCGCTCGTAATGTGTGATGGAGCGATCTGAATCTTCCAAAGCAGTCCAGGCGAATCCGAGCGAAAAATGCGCTTCGGCAAGGTTTGGATTTAGTTTGGCGGCCTTTTCGTAAAGAGCGATCGCATCCTCTGTTCGGCCCGCCTCCTAGAGCGCTTTTCCGTAGTTCAGTTGTGCTTTGGCATCGTTAGGCAAAACTTCCGCGCGATTTTGCTGTAGCGTTCGAGCGGTGGCACCACTCTCCCCACCAGTTGAGCAGCCCCCAGGGCAGCAACCGGAATGATCAGCGCCGCCCAACGAAGGCCGTGCCCAGCCCAGAGAGGCCAAAATTGTCGCCGCAAAGGACCAGCGCTTCCCGCTCCCTCGATTCCCAGCATGCTACGCGTCTGCGTCTCACGCACTTTCCAGATAAAGCTATCGTAGTAGAAGTGGAGGAGAGCCGACGCGGTCGCCACCCCGAGCAGAACGTGCCGAGTCCATTCCGCTGCCAGAGCAGAAGAGGCCAAGCCAATCGAGCCGTACGCCAGCACCAGCCCGACATAAACACCGATCAAGGCACCGCTCCGTCGGAAAACAAACCGCATGAAACCGCTGATGCTCTCATCGCGTTCCACTCGGGTGCGGTTATAAATCCAGACAATCGCGAGATACTGGACGTCGTGGAATACTTCGAAAAGCGCGATTCCTACGAGGACGTTCTGCACGCCGACATTGCAGTACCACCAGAAAGCGATACTCGTCGCGAGCAAGGTGATCTTAACGACGCTCGCCCCGCGGCCCTGCCGCCAATCGCTCCATTGGCGCCAAACGAAACGAACCGTCACGAGCACAAGTGCTCCGACCACTACCGCGCGGATACCCGAGATAACGGAGACCGGCACGAGCGGCCCACCGCTTTCGTAGTAAAGATCCAGGAAGCTCCGAAAGCGCATCGGAGAGAGCAACACCCCCGCCAACAAACCACGCGAAACAAAGCGCCAGATCCGCCCGCGCCCGTTCGGCTGCGGTCGCGGAAGCTTTGGCGTCGTAGATACGGGAGAAGCCATAAGTCTGCATCATTCCATGCCAAATTCCCCAGCCGAGAGCGACGAGCTGCACGGCCTGGACGTTGTAAAATGCGGACCCGATGCAGACGATCAGCAGCAGCACCGGCGCAACGACAAAGCGCATTTTGAATCGGTTGAACAGCGCGCGATCGCTGTAGGCGCGAATCATGCCGGGAAGGTGGTGGCCCATCGCACCAAATGCGCCGACAAAAAGGAAGATATCCTGAGCGCTCCAGCGCGCCTGGGCGGCCGCGAAAATTGGAATCACCAACAACGGCGTGGCGACAAAAGCAACAAGTCGCGCCAGCGGTCCAGAATCCACGGCGAGGTCGGCCGTTTGGCCGCAGCCTGTGGCTGCACCGCCGCCGGAGAGGGAGAGGGAACCGATCTCCGCTCCTGGCGCGCCGACTGCCGGCGCGCTCTCCGCGGTGCAATCGCTTGTTTGGTCGCCATCTCCGTTTTGATAGAGTATTCCCGCACGAGACGCAAGTTTAGTTCCGATGGAGAAAGCGCCGTCGCAAGACCACATCGAGCGGGAGAATTCATCATCGTCTCTCTCGTCCCCTTTTGCCTTTGCAACCCCTGAGGCCTTCGTTAGCTTCGGCGTCCCCGATGCGAAGGCTGATCTTTCTTTTTTTTGTGCTGCTTTCGCCCGCCGTGTTCGCGCAAACGGCGCAAAATTCCGCACTTAAAGATCAGCCGATTGAGATCACCGCCACCGGCGGCACAAATTACGAAAACGGCATCGCCTCCGCGGACGAGAACGTCGCCATTCACGTCGGCGACACTGACATCTACGGAGACCACGCCACTTACAACACTGCCACGAAGGAAGTGCACGTGGAAGGGAACGTCCGCATCTACCGCGGAGTAGAGTTTTACGTGGGC
Source organism: Chthoniobacterales bacterium (assembly GCA_013694945.1). GTDB lineage: Bacteria > Verrucomicrobiota > Verrucomicrobiia > Chthoniobacterales > UBA10450 > JACCTI01. The sequence continues at coordinate 1,935 of JACDBM010000366.1, read as the reverse complement.
GATCGCGGCACCTACAACACCGAAACCAAGGCCATCACTGCGGATAGACTGCGAACAGTGAATGCCCCTTACCTGCTCGGCGGCGATCGCATCACGACGATGTCCGATAACGGGAAACTGGTCGAGAACGGGATCTTCACCACGCATGATTCTGCCGATCCGGACTTCCGCCTGCGGGCCCGGCGGGTGCGGGTTTACGAGGGCGACCGTGTCATTATGCGCGACGTCACCTTCTATGTGGGCAAGGTGCCGATATTCTATTGGCCCTATATCTACCAATCGCTCGACGACGAATTCAGCTTCCTGATCTCGCCGGCTTATCTGAGTACGTGGGGACCTTCGCTCTTAGGTCACGTGACCTTCCCGATCAGTGAGAACGCGAAGGGGACGTTTCGCCTCGATTTACGCGCGCGCCGCGGCATCGCATTGGGTTTGGATGCCGAGCTTCGTTACGGCGAAAGCAAGAGGAGCTTCGCCAAGCTGCGCACGTACTACCTCCAGGATCAAAATCCGCTTCTGAACCGCACCTCACTCCCGCGCGGCAGCGTCCCCTCGGAGCGCTACCGCGTCTCACTCCAGGATCGGACTTACTTCACCGACGACATCACCGGCACGATCGACGTCACGAAGCTAAGCGACCGTTTCGTGCTCCAGGATTTTTTCCAATCCGAGTTCCGAGTTGATCCACAGCCGGACAACGTGGTTGCGCTGAACAAGCACAGTCCGAACTACTCCTTAACTGCGTTCACTCGATTCCAGGCGAACAACTTTTTCGAAACGACCGAGCGCCTGCCGGAGGTCGCCCTCGATATTACGCGCCAGCCTGTTTTCGGCAGCCCCATTTTCTACGAAGGCGAGAGCAGCTTTGCCAATCTACGGCGCAACTTCCCCAGCGGCTCGCGGAATCAAGATTACGAATCGCAACGGGTCGACAGCTTTCATCAGTTCCTGTATCCGAACACCTACTTCGGTTGGCTCGCGGTGGTCCCCCGCGTCGGTTTCCGCGGCACTTACTACACTGAGTCGCGGGACGTCAGCGATGTGGATTTCATTCGGAACGACAACCCGCTGATCCCAGATTTCATTCTGCCCCGGGCGGTTTTGGAGAGTCCACTGGTGCGTGGAGGGGACCGGTTGCGCTTCCTCGTCAACGCCGGGGTGGAAGCCTCCTTCAAAGTTTCGCGCACTTGGGAACAGGCGCAGAGCCGCGCGCTCGGGCTCGATGGCATGCGTCATATCATCCAGCCTTTCGTGAATTTCTCCTACGTGACCGGGAACGGGAACAATCCAGCCGAGCTCCTCCAGTTCGATCGCTATATTCCTTCCACCCAACTGCGGCCGCTCGACTTTCCGCAGTTCACTTCCATTGACTCGATCGACCATTGGAGCATCGCTCGCGTGGGCGTGCGAAACCGGCTCCAAACGCGCCGTGACGACATCACCATTAACTGGCTGGAGCTCCAGACCTATTTCGACATCAATTTCGACAACCCGTACGACCGCACCGACTACTCCAACGTTTATAATCGCCTTCGCTTCTCACCGCTCCCGTGGGCTTCGCTCTCCATTTCCTCCCAGCTTCCACTTCTTTCGAATGGCTTCACCGAAGTGAATACCACGGTCGCGTTTCAGCCCACCGCGAGTCTTGCGCTCAATTTCGGCCACCGTTTCCTGAACGAGAACCCCTTCTTCCAGAACAGCAGTCTCTACTCGTTGGCTGCTTACTACCGGCTTAACGATAACTGGGCTCTCGGCGCCTATGGCCGCTACGAGGCTTCGACCGGGTTCCTCGAAGAGCAACGTTACACGGTCTATCGCGATCTCACCAGCTGGGTTGCTTCCCTGGGTGCCGTTATCCGCAACAACGGCAGCGTGAAGGAATACGGCGTGCTCTTGACCTTCAGCCTGAAAGCTCTGCCGAAGTTCAGCTTCGAC
>JACDBM010000358.1 GCA_013694945.1 Chthoniobacterales bacterium | reverse complement strand
ATGCAATGGAGTGCCGATCGCAACGCCGGCTTCTCGCGCGCGAATCCACAGCAGCTTTTCCTCCCGATCATCATCGATCCGGAATACAATTACGAAGCGATCAACGTCGAGAACCAGCAGAAGAATCTCTCATCGCTGCTTTGGTGGACGCGGCGCGTGATCGCGATGCGGAAAAATTTCAAGGCATTCTCACGCGGCTCTTTCGTGTTCCTTTATCCTGAAAACGCGAAGGTGCTCGCTTTTTTGCGCCAGTACGAAGACGAGACCGTCGTTGTCGTCGTGAATCTCTCGCGCTTCTCGCAAGTCGCTGAGCTGGATCTCTCCCGCTTCTCCGGCTGCGCCTTGATCGAAGTTTTCGGTCAGAATTATTTTCCCGCGATCAAAGAATCGCCCTACGTGCTTACGCTTGGGCCGCATACACACTTCTGGTTCATGGTGGGCGCGCAGCCGGAGTCCGCTTCGCGCGCCGTGCATCGCGACGTGCCTACGCTCGATCTGGCGCCGGATCTCGCGACGCTGCTGAACGGCGACCAGCGCAAGATCATCGAACGCGAAGTGTTGCCTGATTACGTGCGCAACCGGCGCTGGTTTGGCTCGAAGGCGCGCAGCATTAGCGGCATGCGCGTCGCGGAGCAGATTCCTGTCTCGGACGAGCCAGACGCGGCCCGGCTTTGGTTCGTGGAAGTGATCTATCGTGACGGCGCCCCGGAAACCTATACCCTCCCGGTGCAAATCGCGCGAGGCGATGGCGCGCGCGAGGTTGCGCAGAGCGCGCCGCATGCGGTCATTGCGCGGTTTGCGTCCAGTGAGGAGATCATTTTGCAGGACGCCGTTTGGGACGCCGGCTTCCGCCAACACCTCTTCCGTCTCATGGCCGAGAGCACGCGTTTCCCCGGCACGAGCGGCGAGCTTTTGGGGACACCAGGAAGTGCGCTCGCGCACAATGGCGCGGCCTTGTCCTCACAGGTTGTGAACGTGGAGCAGAGCAACTCCTCGATGGTGTTCGAGAACAAATTCTTTCTGAAACTCTACCGAAAACTGGAGGACGGCCTGAACCCGGATGTGGAAATGACCCGCTTCCTCTCGGAGAAAACCGGCTTCGCCAACGTGCCTGCCTTCGCCGGTTCGATCGAGTATCGGAAAGAGAATGGAGAACCAACCGTGGTCTGCGCGATGCAGAGTGCGGTCGCGAGCGAAGGAGACGCGTGGGAGATGACACTCGATTCCGTGAGCCGCTTCTATGAGCGTGTCCTCGCGCGCAAGGCCGATCTGCAAAGCGACATTGTCTCCGCGGGTCCCATCGTGAACGAGCTGATCGGCGGCGTCTACCCCGAAAGGGTCAAGTTGCTCGGGCAGCGCACCGCCGAGCTGCATCTGGCGCTCGCCTCGGAACAGGACGACAAAAGTTTCGCGCCCGAGACTTTTAACGCCATGGGCCAGCGCTCCGTCTTTCAAAACATGCGCGCCCTGCTGCGACGCTCGTGGGAGTTGTTAGGCAAAAAGCTCCCGGAACTGCCCGTTACTTTCCGGGAGGAAGCCGCGGAAGTGCATCGCGCGGAGAAGGAGATTCTCGCGCAGCAGCAACGCATTCTCGACCGCATCGGCGGTGCAGCGAAAATCCGGATTCATGGCGACTACCATCTCGGCCAGGTGCTCTACACCGGGAAAGATTTTTTTATTCTGGATTTCGAAGGCGAGCCGGCGCGTCCGCTCAGTGAGCGCAAGCTAAAGCGCTCCGCCCTTCGGGACGTCGCCGGCATGATGCGCTCGTATCAATACGCCGCCTACAGCGCGCTCTGGCAAACCGCCATGCGGCCGGAGGACGTGCCGTTTCTCGAGCGGTGGGCTGATCTTTGGTATCGGCAGATGAGCAGCACGTTTCTGCAGAGCTATCTCAAGACCAGCGCCGGTGCCCCGTTCGTCCCCAAAGACGAGGACGACCTCCAGGTCATGCTGGAAGCCTATCTACTCGACAAGGCCATTTACGAAATCGGCTACGAGCTGAATAATCGGCCCGATTGGGTGGTAATCCCGATCCGCGGAATCAA
>JACDBM010000311.1 GCA_013694945.1 Chthoniobacterales bacterium | reverse complement strand
CTTCAATTTTCGCCGCGCACGAAACGCGCGCACTTTCACCAGAGCCGTGCTCCACCCCGTTAGTTTGCTGATCTCGTCCACGGACTTTTCCTCAAGATATAGCAGACTGATCACAAGCCGCTCGGCCGGTTTAAGGCCTTCGAGCAATTGCAAAACGAGATCGCGCGACGCAAGCTGCTGACCGGGGGCAAGCTCGTCGGAGGAAGTCGCGAGATTATCGAGCACGGCAGCCTGTTCCTCGCTGAGATCAGCGCGGCGCAACTCTGGTCGAGCCTTCTCCGCGGCAATCTGGTTCAAGCAAGTATTGATCGCGATCCGCGCGAGCCAATGCTCGAGCGGCACGGTTCCCGAGAATTGGGGAAGGTTCTGGAACATCTTGATGAAGATCATCTGGCAAAAGGTCTTCTTCCGCGGCGCGTTGTGGACGATGCGCCCGCACGAGCTTGAGCACGAAAGGATAGAGTTGCCGTACCAATTCCCGCGCTGCTTCGTCATCGTGCTGTAGTGCAGCCGCCGCGAGCGCGGCCAGATCGGGATCATCCGCCATGCGCTCCACAATGTTTCCACACCGTCCGATATGACAGCGCGCAAAGCGTCCCGGTTACAAGATTTTGCTCCACGTTCTGAAGACGCCATTCAGTCTAGCCCGCAAAGTTCGGGGTGACCTGCCGGAGGCAAAAGATTTCTGTAACCGTCAGCCGTGATGCGCGGTCATCCATTGCAGAAGCGCAGAATCAGCGCGGATATTAACCAGAAGGAACTAAATGAAAGCAAAAGTTATTGCAGTGACAGTGGCCGGCGCGTTGACGCTCGGCACTCTCGCAGTTTACGCGCATGAAGCGGGTGGCCACGGGCCCGGCCGCTTCATGCATGGCAAGTGGGGCGGCAACGCTCTCGAGCATTTGACCAAGGAACTCGAACTTACTCCTGAGCAGCAGGCGCAAGTCTCGCCAATTGTCGATCAGGCCAAGCCGCAGATCCGGGCGATCCACGAAGAGGCGATGCAAAAATCGCGCGCGGTGATGGAAAATGCCGGCGCGCAAATCCGCCCGCTCCTCACGCCACAACAGCAGGCGAAATTCGACGCTGTCAGAAAGGCGCACGAAGACATGCTGAACGCGATGCGGGACCTGCATCAGGCGAAGCAGCAGTAGGAAATTACGGGGTTGGAGAAGGAGCGGCGCGCAATCGTGAGATTTGCCGCCGCTCTTTCGTTCAACGGCATTTCCGCACCAACTCTGCGACGAGCGGGTAGTGATCTGAGGCCACGCGGCTCACTGGCGTCCGGTGCACTGACAAATTTGTCGGCTCCAGAATTGCGTTCACGAAGATGTGATCGACCGCAACGGACGGGAATCGCGTCGGAAACGTTCGGCACCAGCCCGCGGCAGGAAGGAGAGCGCGCACGCTGCGCAGGTGATTTCCGATCACCCCAAGTGAGCGTGAACCGGGCAAACTGTTGAAGTCGCCCAGCAACAGGAACGGCTCGTCCGCTTCTAGCGCCGCCAGCGACTCTCCCAGATACTGCGCCTGGAGGAAACGCTCTGCCCGGCCGAGTCCTAGATGCGTGTTGATCAGGTGAACGCGCCCGATCTTTGTCTCGGCCGCGGCCCAGATTGCCACCCGCTTCTCGCGGCAATACCAACTGCCCTCGCCCGGCAATTCCAAGGCTCGCGTCCAGCTGAGCGACGAACGACTGAGGATCGCGTTTCCATACTGCTCATCACCGTTCCGCATCGCGGGCGCAAAGAGACATTGCCAGCCGAGTTGCTCCGCAATCAGCCGGGCCTGGTCCACACCCGCGGAACGGGAGCGCCCTGCATCCAACTCCTGCAAAGCCACCAGGTCTGCGGAGAGGGTCGCGATGACCTCCGCGATCCGCGTCTCCGAGCGCCGGCGATCCAACCCGACGCAACCGTGCACATTGTAGGTCGCAACGCGCAGGCTGGCGACGTCTCGCTCCGGCAGGATCATCGGTTACCGAACGCAGCTACATCTGCGAACGCAGCACCAAGCCGAGGCGTCCTTTGATTTTTTCCTTGGCCGGCCGCTGCTTCCAATCTGGGAGCGTGATCTCACGCGACCAGCGTTTGTCGTCTTCGAAAACGCAGGCGTACGCTTCGACGAACTTTCGATCCAGCACATTCAGGTTCGCCTCTTCGTTCAGCGACAAGGAGCGGTTATCGAGGTTTGCCGAGCCCACCGAAGCCCAAACATCATCGACGAGCAGATACTTGCAATGAAAGCGCCCCGGCTGGTACTCGAAGAAACGTGCGCCGGCTTCAAGCAGGGGACGCCAGAGCATTTTGCTCACTGCTCGCACTAACTGGGCATCGGTATCCGGGCCAGGCGTGATTATTTCTACTTTCACCCCACGGTGGCAGGCTTCGAGCAGCGTCTGCAAACAGAGATGATCAGGAATGAAATACGCGTTCGCGATCCGGATGTGGCGCCGCGCGGCCGCGATCGAAACCAGCAGCATCAAACGCCCACTGTCGGAGCCCTCGCCGGCTGAGCTCTTGAAAACCTGGCACATGTTTTCCCCCACCGGTTTGAGTTCCGGAAAGTACGGGTCGCCGTGCAGCAGCGTGCTCCGCGTCTGCAGCCAGTTGTCCATGAACGCCTGCTGCATTTGCCCGACCGCCGGACCCTCGACGCGATAGTGCGAGTCGCGCCAGAAGCCGCGCATGCGTCCATTGCCTTTCCAGTCATCGGCGATGCCCGTGCCGCCGATGTAGCCGGTCTGGCCGTCTATCACGAGGAGCTTCCGATGAGTGCGGAAGTTCATCGTCAACTTCATGAAACGAAAGATCTCCAGTTCCACCGGGGAACGCCGCACCAGATTCAGGGCGCGGCCATGCAGCCCATCACAGCCAAGCGCGTCCTGGAGGAAATGCACCTTCACCCCGGCCCGGGCGCGTTCCACCAGCGCCTCGGCGAAAGCGTCGGTAACCTTGCCTTCGCGCCAGAGGAAATTCTCGAAAGTGATCGTGCGTTGCGCGGAACGGATTGCGCGAAGTAACTCCGGGAAAATGTGCTCCCCGTTTTCGAAGGCAGTGACCCGATTGCCCTTTAACAGGGGCGGACCCAGCAGCTGCCCCATTGTCCGGACAAATACCTCGTCGCCGACGCTGTAGTCCGCCTCGACGCGGTGCCTGATTTTCTTCTCCGACGGGAAGAAATTTCGCGCCACGAAGAGTGTCGTCACACCGCCCACCGCCGCCGCGCTCAGCAGCTTGGGCCATTGGGGAGTCTGTTTCGGGCGCATGGAAAGCTTCACGCCTGACTATCGCAGAGCAGGGGCGATCTGACCCCATCATGCGCCATTACAAGAGCGACAGCTCTGTCGCCGGCGCGTCCGGGCAGCGAATTAGAGCGCCGTCTCCGGAAGCCGCGAATCTCTTTCGGGCCAGAACTTGCCCCCTGAATCGTAGCGGGAAAACTATTTCCCGTCGGCTTGCGCAGGTGCTGCCGGACCGCCTTGGAGATTGCGAAGCACGTCCTCCAGTTCCTGCACTTTGATTGGCTTCCGCAGAGACGCGATCGCACCGGACAAGAGTGGGTCCAGGTCCGCGGCGTTGCTGACTCCCGTCAGGAAAATTATTCGTCCGGCCGGATCGCTGCTCAGGATGTTCCGGCACGCGGTCAAGCCATTCAACCGCGCCATGTTGAAGTCCATCAGAACGACGTCCGGCCGATGCCGATGATAAGAGCGGATCGCGTCTAGACCCGAGAAAACCACGTCGACCACTTCATGACCGCAGCTCCGCAGTAGATCCGCGAAAGTCGTCGCGAAAGCTCTCTCGTCGTCTGCAATCAGGACGCGCACGCCTCACTATGAGAGACATCCGTGCAGATTTCGAGAAAAAACCGGCCACCGCTGCCCCGCTCGCCGCGTCCTGGTCATTCCGTACTCGACCAGCCAAAAGGTTTGGTATGCACTGCTGCCGTGAGCCTTGAGAATTTCTTTCTCTACTCAGACACCGCCATGCGCGACGTCGCGCTGCTCATTCTGCGGATCGCGCTTGGCGTTTGCTTCGTGGTCCATGGCCTGGGAAAACTGGGGATTGTCGGGCCTGGGAACATGGCTGGATTTAGCTCCTGGTTGAAGTCGCTCAACTTTCCCTGGCCGGAACTCCAGGCCCGCGCGGCGATGGT
>JACDBM010000299.1 GCA_013694945.1 Chthoniobacterales bacterium | reverse complement strand
AGCGCGAAGGTGAGGACCGCGACAAACCCGGTCAGCGTCAGCCCGAGCAAAGCTCCTTTGAGCACGACTCCGCCGCCGAGCCGGAGATTGTAGCTTTGCAAAAAAAGCACCACCTCAAAGCCTTCGCGATACAGCGAGGTGAAGCCGAGAAGGATGAAGCCCCAGTAGAGCTTGCGCCGCGAAATGGCGACCGCGTTCGCGAGCAAAGCTTTTCGGCGCCGGTTGTGCGCGCGAATCCAGCCGCCCCAATAAATTTTATGGAAGAACCAGTTCATGATCACAAGCAGGACGATGATGGCGAGCAACCCGGTGGCCGCTTGCAGATCGAGCGCCGGCACACTTTCCGTTAGTTCTCCCATGATCTTGATGGCGATAAACCAGGTCACGAGTGTCGCCCCGAAAGCGATTGCCGCGCCCAGAGCAACGGGCCGCCGATGCGCGCGCTTCGCGCCTACCATGCTCGCGGTGATCGCCGCGAGGACGAGGATACACTCCAGTCCCTCCCGGAAGACGAGGACGCTGATGTCGAGGAATGCGGCTGTCGGATTGGTATGCGGCCGCGTTGGATCGGGCGTGCCGTGCGCGGTGATTCCCTGCCAGACAAGCATCGCTATCACCGAGATGGCGGCGATCGAGAGGAAAACGATCAGCCAGGGCCGAAAGGACGATCTCTCGGGCCCCCTTTTCGCGCCAGAGAGCTGCGGGGTGCGAGACGAAGCCAAAGTGCCCATCGGTTTCATTATAGCCATTCCTTGCTTCACCCGAAGAAGCTAATGTATTTGGAGGCTGCCCGCTGCCGTTCGCTTGCGTTTTTTTAGCGGCTCGTTGCCCCGGAACCTTGCGAGCGCAGCGCGGCAGCAGGCCTGCGCAGCGATCTTGTGATTCAGGTGGAGGGAGTTAGGTTTGCCGATGCGGCGAGAGCGCGAAGGCTTTACCTTGATCGAAATCGCGATCGCGGTCTTTATCATGCTACTGATGCTGATGCTCGCAGTCCCGAGCATGAACGGCCTGATGGCGGATCGCCGCTTGCAGCGATCGCTCGATAACTTGAACAAACTCGTCCAACAAGCGCAGGACCGAAGTGTGACCGAGCGCCGGCCTTACCTGATCGCCTGGGAGAAAGATCGGCTGGCGCTCCGGCCTGAGGCGCTGCGGAAGGGTGAAGATCCAGGGCCCGTGGCGACTATCAACCTTTCCCGCGGCGATGCCTTCACGCTAAAGCTACCGGCTGCACTCACGGAAACGCCCGCCGCGCAGTGGGCTTTCTGGCCAACCGGAACCTGCGAGCCGGCCATCGTCGGCTTCAAAGGCGTGGACGGAACATGGACCGCCACCTACTCGCCGCTCACAGCGCGGCCACAGATTTCCAGCTATGCAGCGAGGTAAACAAACCCGGCGCGCCTTCGCGCTTTACGAGGTCCTGATCGGCCTCACGATTTTCGTCGTCGGCACGCTCGCCCTCGGCCGGTCGGTTGAGAATTGCATGAACGCGACCGCACTCAGTGCCCAAGAGGATCGCGTCAGGCAAATCCTCGCGAATCGGATGGCGGAAATCCAAGCAACTCCGGGTGTCCCGGACACGAAAAAAGAAACCAAGGTCGAGAGCGGCTACGGGCCTGTGAAGGTGACACAGCAAGCCGTCCCGGCGAGATTGAAGAATGAAAAGGAAATCGAGTTGGGCGGGATCACTCAGGTGACGCTGACCGCAGAGTGGTCGCGTAAGCGCACGGCGCAAAAGCGGAAGATTGAGTTTTATGTTTACCGCACAGGTTAAGCGGAGGAAGCGCAGCGCCTTCACGCTCCTCGAGATCACAATCGCGGTCGCGATCCTGGGAATGATGTCGCTCGCGATCTACCGCTTTGTGCAGGCGAATCTGACCGCACTCCGCGTCTCGTCCGGGAACAATCTCGTAGATGCGCAGTATTCGGGTTTCGCGAATCTGGTCGCGGCAGAATGGCAAAATCTGCCTTCAGGCCAGGCCGCGATCACAGGCGAGCCATTAAAGTTGAACGACCGGCCGCGTGATGAAGTCACATGGACATGCAGCGCCGGCCCTGGTTTGATGACGCGCTATGCGGCGGGCGAGTATCGCGTGAGCCTGAGGCTGCGCCCGATGGCGAAAGACAGCGACCGGATGGAACTCGGGCTCATGCGGAAGGCGAAGGGCGACACGGAGATCGGAGACGAGCGTGAGAGCTGGGTGCCATTGCTTCCGGATGTGCAGACTGTCGAGATCCACTATTTCGATCCGCGTGTGAATCAGTGGGTTGATCGCTGGGCCGACACGGCGGTGCTTCCGCGGCTCATCAAGCTGGCGTTGGGCCGAGCCAATAATGCGGTTCCGTGGGAAACGGTGATCGCTCTCGGGCGGACACCTCTGTGATGAGACGGTTCGACCAACCCCGACGCAGAGGCGCGGCGCTCATGCTCTCCCTTTGGGCGCTGTTCGTGCTCAGTGCCATGATCATTTCCTGGGCGCTTGAGATTGACTCAGGACTGAGGCTGAATGGGCTTGCGAACCGCGTCATGGAAGCCGAAGCGATGGCTTGTTCCGGGAGCGAGATCGCGCTGCATCCAGCTGTCTCCTCCGGTTCACGAATCCTGCGTGGGGGCATTAGCCGCACTCAGACCTATGAGGCCCGAATTACCGGAGAAGGCGGGCGATTGAATCTGAACTGGCTTGTCGCGGGCGAGAACCCCGCCCGCCTGGAGTTGCTGCGCAAGTATCTCGAAGTGCAAGGCGTGGACCTGAACGAGCGCGACCACATGATCGATTGTCTGCTCGACTGGGTCGATCCCGATAATCTCGTCCGGCTGAACGGCGCGGAAACAGATGGCGATTATCGTCCGACAAATACATTCCTCGCGCGTGTGGATGACCTGAAGCGCGTCCGTGGCTGGCAGGATTTCACCGCCCGGCCCGATTGGGACGCCGCTTTTACGGTCAACAGCACGGGGCCGATAGATTTGGCGTGGGCGTCACGGGAATTGCTTCTCTC
>JACDBM010000269.1 GCA_013694945.1 Chthoniobacterales bacterium | reverse complement strand
CTACATTGCTGGTTACGTTACGAGAGATGCTCACGGAATTGCAGCTGCGGAATTTTCGTTGCTTTGAAGCACTACGAGTCGATTTCGGTCCAGGTTACAACTTCTTCATCGGAGCGAACGGGCAGGGAAAGACGTCGATTCTGGAAGCGGCGTGCGTGCTTCTGCGGTTGCAATCGCAACGCAGTTCCTCGCTCGGTCCTCTGATCAGGTTTGGACACAAGTCGTTCGGGATCGCTGGCCGCTGCCGCGAGCATTGGCTGGAATTTCGCTTCAGCGCATTGCGCCGAAAGCTTGCTTTCGATCACGTGGAACAGCGCACCACGGCCGAATATCTCGGGATTGGTCGTGTCGCCTCGTTTGCTAATACCGATATTGAACTCGTCCGAGGCGGTTCCGAATTTCGGCGACGCTTCCTCGACTTCCTCGGCTCGCAAATTGCGCCGAGTTACCGGCCTGCCTTGCGCGCTTATGAACGCGCTCTGCGCTCACGCAATGCGCTCTTAAAATCCCCGCAGCCTGACGCGCGCGAACTGGCTGCCTATGAACCGCCCTTGCTCGAGCATGGTGCGAAGCTTTCGGGATTGCGCGGGCGTCTGGTGGAGCAACTAGTGCCTTTCGCCTCTGCTGCGCACCGGGAGATCAGTGGATCGAAGGAGGCGTTGCGTTTGAACTTCGCGCCGGGTAACGGCGCAAATTTTTCTGCGGATCTCGCTGGTTCCAGAGCTCAGGAATTGCGGCTACGCCAGACAGTCGTTGGTCCGCACCGTGATGACATCACTCTGTTCGTGGATGATCTCTCCGCGGCGCAATACGCATCGGAAGGGCAGCAACGCACGGTCGCGCTCGCCTTGAAGATCGCGCAAGCGCGAGTCTTTGCGGCAGAGGAGGGACTGCCGCCGCTTCTCTTGATCGACGATGTTTTCGGAGAACTCGATCCGACGCGGCGGAATCGGTTACTGGAGGCGTTGCCGGCTGATGCTCAGAAACTGGTTACCGCAACGAGCATGGCCTGGCTGGAAGGGGAACCGGAGGGATTGATTTTCCGGCTGGCCGGGGGCGAGCTTCGCGCAGAAGGATTGATTCTGTAAGTGTTTTCACCTTCCTGCGCGAAATGTGGCGTCGAGCAGGGATCAGGAGCAGGATTAGGATCACGATCAAGGGGAGGATCAGGAGCACGAACCTCGGGGGAGGCAAGCTTCTCTCTTGCAGAAAACGGCCGTGTGTATTCTAGTTTTTACATGCGCAACCGACGTGAGGAGGTGCCGCCAAACCTGACGGGATCCCTGCTGATCGCGCATCCGAGCATGCTGGACCCGAATTTCCGTCGCGCAGTGCTCTTCGTCTCCGCGCACGATCCAAATGATGGCGCGATGGGCGTGATTTTGAATCGCCCGCTCGACAAGCAGGTTTCCGATCTCGTCAGCGACACTCCTCCCGACGGGCTCGCGGATGTGCCGGTTTTCCTCGGCGGACCTGTCGGAAAGAATCAGCTCATGTTTGCGGCTTTCGAATGGGAAGACGCGAACGGTTTGAAGCTGAATCACAACGTCAATGGTTTCGGAGCGGGTGACGATCCCGCTTCGATCCGAGCCTTTGTCGGTTATGCCGGGTGGAGCGCCGGCCAGCTCGAGGCTGAAATGAAGCAGAAAGCCTGGATCCTGCAGAAGCCGAGTCGCGCCGCGCTCACCCCCGACCGCCTGCCCAAGCTCTGGTTTGAAATCATGCGCGGCTTGGGTCCATGGTATAAAATGCTGGCCGCCGCACCAGACGATCCTTCGCTGAATTAATCGGCGTGAGCGGTTCCCCGTGACTGGTGAATCCACGATTGCACTCGTGGCGTGTATCACATACGTCTGAGTGCAGCGGCAGAGTCAGGCGCTACAACAGCTTGGCTGACCGCAAAGAGCAGACGCGCTCCGGATATCCAATGCGGTCCATTAGTCTCACCAACTGCTCCACCTGACGTTGATCACTTAGCACCATCCATTTTTCTTCCACATGATTATCGGGGTTCCGAAGGAAATTAAACCGCAGGAGCATCGGGTTGGTCTGGTGCCCGCAACGGCCTCCACGTTATCCCGCCGCGGGCACACTGTGCTGGTCCAAGCGAACGCGGGCGTAGGCTCCGGTTATCCCGACGAAGCTTATACCGCGGTCGGGGCAAAGATCATCGAGACGGCGCAAGATCTCTTCCATCAGGCGGAGATGATCGTGAAGGTGAAGGAGCCGTTGCCGGCGGAATACGGACTGCTGCGGAAGGGGCAAATTCTCTTCACGTATCTCCATCTGGCCGCGAGCAAACCGTTGACGGAAGCGTTGCTGAAATCCGGTGTGACTGGTGTGGCCTACGAAACCATCCAGGTCGGCAACAAGCTGCCGCTGCTCGAGCCGATGAGCGAAATCGCCGGCCGCATGTCCGTGGTTATGGGTGCGTATTACCTGGCCAAGCACAATGGGGGCAATGGCGTCTTGCTCGGCGGCGTGCCGGGGGTCCTGCCCGGGCGGGTGGTGGTGATCGGAGGCGGGACCTCCGGAGTCAATGCCGCCCGCATGGCGATCGGCCTCGCGGCGGATGTGACGATTCTCGAAGTGGACGGCGAGCGGATGCGCTTTCTCGATCTAACGATGCCGAACGTGAAAACGCTTTACTCGAATGAAGCGAACCTGACCGAGCTGATGCCAACATGTGACCTGCTCATCGGTGCGGTTCTGGTGCCGGGGGCAAAGGCTCCGAAGCTCATTACGCGAGAAATGTTGAAGCAGATGAAGCCAGGCAGTGTCCTGGTGGACATCGCGATCGACCAGGGAGGATGCGCGGAGACGTCGCGGGCCACCACTCATCACGATCCGATCTATGTCGAGGAAGAAGTCACGCATTATTGCGTGGCGAACATGCCGGGTGCCTATGCCCGCACTTCCACGCAGGCGCTCAGTAACGCGACCGCGCGCTACGTTGAGTTACTGGCGGATCTGGGGCTGGAAGGCGCCTGCAAGAAGCAGCCTGCTTTGACGGCTGGAATCAACACCCGCGATGGCAAGTTGACCCTGCAAGCAGTGGCGGATGCGCACGGCCTCCGCTACGAACCGGCCTTCTGAGGCGGCTTCGTTCGAGGTTCCAAGCGCTTACGGAAGATTCACTTACCGCAAGGCCGGACGGCTACGTCCGTTCGATTCCAACTGTAACCCGCACGGGCAACCCAAAACCATATCATGAAAAAATTCATCACCATTCTCGCCGGCGCCGCGCTTTTCGCGGCTTGTGAACACCGAACCGAAGTGACTGCTCCCGGAGCCTCACCGGCTGGGAAATCGGAAACCAACACGACAATCGTAAATCCTTCTCCGACCATCACCCCGGCGACTACGAACACGACCAATACAACTATCACCACCATGCCGACGGCGGCGGCAACCGCGACCCCCATCTCCAGTATGGACTCCACCACCCCCACGACAACGTCGCCGGAGCCCACCCCGTAATTTCGCGGGTTCGTTTCTCTCGCAAGGTCTTCCCGTGGCTCGGCTGCGGGAAGACTTTTGCTGTACGAAGGTTGCTGGCGTGCAGTTTAGCGCGCCTTCATCCTCCAGCTCGTGGTAAAAGGAGCCGTGATCGATGAGGAAGCCAGCCACCCTTTGCGCTTCTCGAAGGCACAGCGACTGACTCGGCCGGCGGAGTTCCTGCGAGTAAAGAGCGACGGCCAAACGCGACGTGGCGCGCTGATGGTGCTCGCGGTGCTCGAGCTACAGACAAAGGAGGCGACCGCCTTCCGCGCCGGCTTTGTGACCTCGAAACGGCTCGGCGGCGCGGTGGTGCGCAACCGCGTCCGGCACCGGTTGCGAGAGATCGTGCGACGCCACCAACATGCGGTGCGCGGTGGCATTTGGATTGTAATTATCGCGCGCCCCGCGGCGGCGCGGGCGAGCTATGGCGCGCTGGAAGATGAGTGGTTGCGTCTCGCAAAGCGCGCTTTTATTCTAGCGCCCTGATGCTCCAGATCGTCCGGTTTTTGATTCGCTCGTATCAGTTGACGATCTCCCCGGTGCTCTCTGGAATCGGCGGTCCCGGGCTGGGCTGCCGGTTTGAGCCGACCTGCTCGCGCTATTTCCTCCAGGCTGTGGAAACCCATGGCTTACTTCGTGGAAGCTGGCTCGGATTATACCGGCTTGCCCGTTGCGCGCCTTGGGGTGGACAGGGGCTTGATTCCGTCCCGCCACGGTCTTGCTGCCGGCAGAAAACCGCCACTCGCCTGGTTTGTGAATAGACTCACCCCCAATCATGGATCGCCAAGCATGGATTGCCGTCACGCTTTGTGTCCTGGGCCTCATTGCGTGGCAGGTCTACATGACCTCGCAGGCGCCCCGCATCGCGCCGGCGCCGACGACCACTGCGGCCCCGCCGTCGCCCGCCGCTCCTGAGGTATCGCCGGCGCCGGGTCCAGTTAGCAGCCCTTCCGATGGAGGGCGGGTGCCCTTACTCGAAGCGGGTGCAGCATCGCCCGGTCAGGAGACCGTGCCGACAACGCCGTCGTTTGTAGAAAATTTCGAGACGATCAGCAACGGCGACATGGAATTGCGCCTAACGAATCGTGGCGGTGGGATCAGCGAGGTGCATCTGCTGAATCAGAAAGCCGAGAACGGCGAAGGGGTTGTCGTCCTCAATTCGCGCGAGCACCTGCCCATCGGTGCCATCGTCGAACAGCCGGCCGCTCCGGCGCTGTCGGAATTCGCGATGGAGCGCCAGCCGGATGGAAGCGTGCAATACGAGCGCACAACGCCCGGCGGTCTCGCGCTGCGCAAGCGCTTCATGTTTCCGCCCACGACGAAGAAGAAGGACAACTTCGTGGCGGAGATGCAGGTCGACTTCCGCAACGACGGTCCGCAGCCGCAGATGAATCCTCCGTACTACCTCGCGCTGGGCACCACGGTTCCGGTGCATTCGCGCGACATGACCGCCTATACTCGAATGGTCTGGTACGTAAACGGGAAGGTGAAAGCGATCGATGTGAACTGGTTCCCGGTCCAGAACTATCCGCTCGTCGGCGTGCAAAAGAGAGCTGCCCAAAGCATTTACCAGGAGCGGGTAAACGCCGCGGACTGGGGGGCCATGAGCAACCAGTTTTTTACCACGATCCTCACTCCGCTGAACGCGAAGGGCACGGAGCTTTGGGCTCGGCCCTTCGATGTAAACCGTCCCGATGCGGAGAAGCTTCTCGGCCTGGAAGGCGCGATGGGAATGCCGGGCTTCGAATTGCCCCCCGGCCAGACCAACACCTTGCGTTTTCAGATTTACGCCGGACCGAAGCTCTACAATCGGCTCGCCGAGCTAGGCCACGACGAGGCCGAGATCATGAATTTCTCTTCATTCGGTCTTTTGAGGCTAGTGAGCCAGGCGCTGCTGAATTTCATGAACCTGCTGCATGGTTGGGTCCACGACTACGGACTCGCCATCATTCTTCTGACGGTTTGCGTCAAAGCGGTTCTCTGGCCGCTGCAAAACAAAGCGAACAAGTCGATGCGCCACATGGCCGCGCTTGCGCCGAAGATGCAGGGATTAAAAGACAAGTACAAGGACGACCCGACCCGGATGAACCAGGAGGTCATGAAGCTCTACAAAGAGCATGGAGTCAATCCAGTCGGCGGCTGTTTGCCCATGATGATCCAGCTGCCGATCTTCTTAGGCTTGTTCAACATGCTTGGCCAGGTTGCCGAGTTGCGGAATGCTTCCTTCCTTTGGGTGCACGATCTTTCGCAGCCTGATACCGTCGCGCATATTCCGGTCCTTGGTTGGCCAATCAACATTCTCCCGCTTCTCATGGGCGCGACCCAGATGTGGCTCATGCACATCACCCCGAAGACCGGTGACACCACGCAGCAACGGGTTATGATGTTCATGCCGCTGATTTTCTTATTTTTCTGCTACAATTTCGCAGCCGCGCTGGCATTGTATTACACGACGCAAAATCTGCTCACGATTCTGCAGTTTTGGCAGAATCAGAGACAGCCGGTGCCCGTTCCTGAGAAAGTTGTGCCCGCTGGCAAGCGTCCGCGAAAAGCACGATTATGACGCCCAAGGAATTACTCGATACGATTCTCGGTTACCTTGGCTTCGTCGCGGAAATCGATGAGACCCGCAGTGAAGGAGGCAATCTCACGCTCCAGATTTACACGGAGGAGAGCGCTCGTCTGATTGGCCGCGACGGCGAGACTCTGGAGGCGACCCAATTCCTTCTCAACCGCCTGATCCAGGCCAGAGATCGCGACGCGGAAAAGGTAATCGTCGACTGCGAGCATTATCGGTCCATGCGCGAGGATAAGATCGTGCATCGCGTCCGCGAGCTAGCCGAGCGAGTGCGCATCAGCGGACGGTCCTTGCAGCTCGAGCCGATGAATTCCTACGAACGCCGGATCGTGCACAATGCCTTCAAGGACGATCCCGATGTGGCGACGTGGAGCCCAAATGATTCCGCACGGATCAAGCAGATCACACTTCTAAAGCGGCAGCGCAAGAGAGAGCCCGCGCCGCAGGAATAGGGGCGCTGCTACGGCCTGCTATTTCAGCGTGCGAAGCTGAAGCTGAAGTTGTAGCGACGGCGCTCTGTCGCCGTGAAAGACGTGATTAGTAGCGAATGCTAACGATTTCTCCCTGATACGGCCACTGCTCCGGCTCTGCGCAGAAATCAGCGCGCACCGGATTCATGCGCACGTATTTCCACTTCTCTGAATAGCTTTCGCTGCTGCGAAGAACATGATCAAAGAAGCCCTCCTGCCAGTGTGGCTTCTGATAGCCAACGCGGAGCAGCTCCTTTCCAAGCACGCTACGCAATGACTGCAGCCAATTCGATAACGTGATTCCTTCCGGCGGTAACGCGACGAACAAGTGCACGTGATCCGGCATCAATACGTATCGTCCCACCGCCACATCGTATTGATCGTACGCCCGCAAAGCGAAGGTCCGGAATGCTTTCGTGAATCTCGGATCGCGCAAGCATCTGGCCGCGCCCCGACGTATTAAACGTGACAAAATAAAATGGGCGATGCGTAGAGTACAGCCGATCCAGGCGTAAGGGACGACGAAAGAAAGGGTCTTTCTCCGGATCTTCAATCATGATCTGGAGAGAGCCAGGTTGCCTTGACTCGTGGCTTGCGTTTCACGGCGACAGAGCGCCGTCGCTACAACAGCCTGTGAAATCTCGATTAGCACTCACATTGCAAACACGATTTTGCCGCGGCGCTTGTTCTGCATCGCGTGGCGCACTGCTTCCGTCGCTTCGCCTAACGAATAAGTCTTCTCCACTTTCGCGCGCAGCAATCCGCGTCGCGCCATCTCGAACAGCGATTCGAACGTTCTCGTCCGCTCTTCCGCCGTCGCCTGCTCATACCACTTGTTCACCCAGAATCCGGTGAAGTTAAGATTCTTGAAGATCAGCATTCCATTCGGAATCGTGAGCGGCTGCAGGCTCATCGCACCGTAGGTCACGATCGTGGCGTCGGCTGCGAGTGTCTTTGCGATCCGCAGCGCGCTCTCGCCGCCGACGGCATTGAGCGCGAGACGAATCGGAGCGCGTTCTGTTTGCTCCGCCACTTCCTCGCGCAGCTGTTCGCCATCGAGCAGAACAACTTCTGCGCCTTCCGCCTTCAGCTCGTCAATTAACTCCGGACGGCGCACCACGTTCACACTCCGATAACCCAGCTCGCGCCCGATCTGAAGCGCGGCGCGTCCCGCGGCGGAGTTGGCGGCATTCTGGATGAACCAATCGCCGCGGTCTAACGAGACGAAATCGTGCAGCATTCGCCAGGCAGTAATCGGATTGATCTTCAACATCGCCGCCTGCACCGGCTCGATCTCAGCGGGTGCGACGACGAGTTGCTCCGCCTTCACGGCACAAGCCTCGCGCCAGGTGCCGAAGTTATGCGGCAGGATAACAACGTCACCGAGCCGCAGGTGGCCAACCGCCTGGCCGAGCTCCACCACAATGCCGGCGCCTTCCATCCCTGGAGTCGCGGGCAGCACGGGACGCATCGGATATGTCCCTTCGATCGCATTCACGTCCGCCGGGTTCAGGGGAGCGGCACGCATCTGCACCACGGCTTCATCGGCGGCCGGCACAGGCCACGGTTGTTCCACCACGCGGAGAACTTCGGCGGGATTTCCGTGCCTTTCGTAGAGCGCGACGCGTATAGTTTTGCTCATCAATGACCTCCGCGGCGCAGCCTACATCGGACGTATCGGCGGGCAATTTGCAAAGTGGCGCGCGCGTTGCGCTGCTCGGGATGGCGATCAATCTGGTGCTCGCGATCGTGAAGATCACGGCGGGGGTCCTTGGGAACGCCTACGCTTTGATCGCCGATGGCATCGAGTCAGCACTCGACATCGGTGGCTCGGCAGTGATTTGGGGTGGGCTGAAGTTCGCCGCGCGGCCTCCGGACGCCACGCACCCTTACGGGCACGGCAAGGCGGAACCGATCGCGGCGGCGGTTGTTGCCGTCGGGGTAATTGCAGCGGCTCTCGGGTTGGCGGTGCAAAGCGTGCGTGAAATCTTCACGCCGCACCATGCCCCGGCGCCGTTTACGCTTTTGGTGCTGGTGGCCGTTATTGTCGTGAAAGAACTGCTTTACCGCTCGGTCATTCGTCTGGGACAAAACGTCGAAAGCACCGCGGTCCAAACCGACGCCTGGCATCACCGCTCCGACGCGCTCACATCGGCGGCGGCGTTCGTTGGCATCTCAATTGCGTTAGTGGGCGGCGAGCGCTGGCAAAGCGCGGACGATTGGGCGGCGCTCTTCGCGTGCGGCCTGATCGCTGTGAATGGATGCCGGCTGCTCTCGCCCGCGCTGCACGAGATCATGGACACCGCGCCACAAGGCGAGATGTGCAGGCAGATCCGCGCCGCGGCCCTCGCCGTGCGGGGCGTTTCGGAAGTCGAGAAATGCCTCGTTCGTAAGATGGGCCTCTCCTTCTATGTCGACCTTCACGTTGGCGTGGACGGCGCCATCTCGGTGCGCGACGGACACGATATCGCACACAAGGTGAAGGCGGTGATTCGCGCAACAGACCCACGCATCTCGGATGTGCTCGTGCACGTGGAACCAGCGAGGGCGCCGATTTAGCCCAGCGGCTCGCGGAGGAGGAGTTCGAGCGCGGAGGTGAGCGCCTGGCGGCTCCTCGCGACGTTTTGCGCAAAAGAGAGGAAGCGGACAATCGCCGCCGGTCGCAGGAGCAGATACCAGAACAGCGACGCAAATTCTGTTTTCTGACGCTCCATGTTAAACAGAACACCGGGCGGCGCAGGGAAGGGCGCGCTGGGAGTATCGGTGATCGCTCGCAGGGAAAGCATCGGGATCTCCTGGGAAGCGCAGAGCTGAGCGATGTATTCCGTTTCCATATCCACAGCCTCGGCCGAAGTGCTTTCCGCGATCCGCTGGCGCACCGTCGGCAAGTCGATCACCTCCGATGCCGTTGTCATCGGCAGGACATCGACTCGGATCGTGGAGAGCGCGCGGCGTGCAGCATCAACCAGAAATGGAGCGGAGAAGTTTTGACCAATCACCACGTCTCCGAGCTGGCGTTTCTCGTGGAGTGCCCCCGCGAAGCCAGCGCTGATCAGGCAAGTGGGCGTTTCTGCCTCCAGGAAACTTCCAAGCCGCGCCCGAGTGGACTTCTCGCCAACCCCGGTGTGTACGAGAGCCACCGTCTGTCCATGCAGCATCCCGGTGACGATCTCGATGCTGCCGCGCCGAGTCCGGGTCGGACTTTGCAGCCGACGGATGAACTCAGAACTCTCGGCGGGAAGCGCAAAGGTCACCGCGATCATTGCGCGGTTTCCGAAATTCGGACCTGCACAATCGTTCTCTCGTTTGGCGCCACCGTCGGGATGTTCGCCATGCTCGCGCCGGGTGAAGCCGACGCTCCCGGCAAAAAACTCTGCCGGAACTCGCGAATGCGAGCAGATGGAACGTCGACCATCACCGTCAGCGCCGTCTCGTCCGTCAGCCCTCTCGCTGCGGACCCGCCGCAACGTTCCGCGGTCGCGAGAACGCGGTCGGCTACGCTGTCCCACTCTGCGCGTGGTGCAGAAATCCGAATCTCATCTTCCACAAACGATGGCGCAGGTAACGCATTCACCCCGGCGGCGCCGAGCGAGGCTGCGAGCTGCTGCCGAATCGCCGCTTCCTGCGCGCTGAGTGCTGTCGGTTTCCTGTTCTTCACGGTAATCACCGCGATGCCGACCAGCACATTAAGCGTGACTAAAACAATGGCCGCGGTAGCAATGCGACGGCCCAGTCGGCCACCGCGTGCGACTGCCGCCGGGTCTTCGCTCGGCACGATCGTTTCCCGGGAGGCTTTGCCGCTCCGATGTATCTCGCGGGCGATATTGAATTGCTGCCGGAACTGCGGATCGGACATCAGTTTCTCCTCCAGCTGTGTGCGATCGGCGGGCGAGAGCTTCCCGTCGAGATAGTCAAAGAGCTTGTCGGGATTCATCGGCGAAGGAACAAGAGTCACGCCTGAGCTCTGCTGGTGCAATTCCCAACTCGCCTACCGAATAGCCGATCAGTTTGCAACCTTTTGAGCGGGTCATCCCGAGCCTGCACAGACGGCGACGGATCTCCCGCTTGGTGGTGGATCATGCACTCGCGGGAGGCGTGACTAACAGAGTAGACGCGAGGTCCCTCGGCGCACTACGCCAGCCTCGGGATGACAGCCTAAGGAGCGCGAGCGGAACTCTCCTGCGCGGCGCTGATCTCGTAGCCGATCGGGTTTGAAACCTTCTGAGCGGGTCATCCCGAGCCTGCACAGACGGCGAGGGATCTCCCGCTTCGTGGTGGATCACGCACTCGCGGGAGGCGTGACTAACAGAGTAGACGCGAGGTCGCTCGGCGCGCTACGCCAGCCTTGGGATGACAGCTTAAGGAGCGCGAGCGGAACTCTCCTGCGCGTCGCTGATCTCGTAGCCGATCGGTTTGAAACTGCCATTGTTCGACATCTCGGCCGAACAGGCGGTCAAGCCCACGATCAGATCAGTTTCAGCTCGAAGCGTGATCGACTCGCCTGCCTTGGAGAGTGGCGGCAAGATCGTGAGCGCGCCAGCGCGCGCAATCTCCACGTTCATGAAGATGTTGAAGGTAGTTGGAATGGCATCGGGCGCGATCCCGAATTCGCCGAGATTGCGCCAGAGGTTCTCGAAGCAACTCGGGTGCGGACCCGAGTTTTTGTAGAGGATTTCGAACGTCTCTCGGCTGCACGGGGTGAGCAAAAAATCATGCCGTCCGACATCGTCCGCCACGATCGTGAGCATGGGACGGCTGCGATTTGAATACAGGACGT
>JACDBM010000247.1 GCA_013694945.1 Chthoniobacterales bacterium | reverse complement strand
CAAATTTCAGAGTCGGCATTCGCCGGCGCGGAGTAGCGGCCATGCTTCCCGACCTGCGATACGCGTTCCGCATGCTGGTGAAGTCGCCGGGCTTCACGGCGACCGCGGTGGCGACGGTTGCGATCTGCCTCGGTGCAAATCTCGCGATCTTCGCCGTGATCAATTCCATCCTGCTGCGTCCGTTGCCTTTTCCGGACGCCGATCGGCTCGTCACGATCTTCAACACCTATCCAAACGCCGGCGTTGAAAATGACGGCTCGTCGATAACCAATTACTACGAACGCCGCGGCAACATCCCGGCGTTCTCGAGCCTTTCCATCTTTCGCTACGGCAGCGAAGTCGTCGGCGACTCCGGTTCGACCCAGCAGGAAGAGGTTCTGCGCATCTCGTCGGAATTTTTCACGACGCTTGGCATCGGCCCGGTGATGGGTCGCGGCTTCAACGAAACGGAAACGATGGTCGCGGAAAACAACATGGTGGCCATCGTGACCGACGCCTACTGGCGCCAGCGCCTCCATTCCGATCCAAACGTCCTCGGCCGGGATATCCGCGTGAACGGCTACCCAAGGAAGATCATCGGCGTGTTGCCTCCTGATTTTCGCTTCCTTTCCTCTGAAGCGCGTCTTGTCCTGCCGATAAGGACCCGGTTGGAGGAGCGCAATCCGAAGCAACGCCACTCGGGCGGCGGCGGTACTCACATGATCGCGCGATTGAAACCGGGCGCGACGATCGCCGAGGCGCAGACGCAGATCGACGCACACAATGCTGCCGCCGAGAAAGATAATCCCGAAGCGAAAACGATGGCCGACGCCGGTTTCCGTTCCCCGATACTGCCACTTCATGCGGATCACGTGCGCTCCATCCGTCCGACACTCTTGTTGATGCAGGGCGGCGTATTTTTCCTCCTGCTCATTGGCGCTGTCAATCTGGTCAACCTGCTTTTGATCCGCGCGAGCGGCCGGGCGAAAGAAATGGCGATCCGACAATCGATGGGCGCGGACCGCCGGCATGTGGTGAATCAAGTGATGGTTGAAACCGTCCTCCTGACCTTGGTCGGCGGATTGCTCGGGCTCGTCGTAGGAGCATGGGGAATTCGGCTGCTCGAAGTTCTCGGCGCCGATCGTTTGCCGCTCGGCGCGCGCATTTCGTTTGACGGCTGGCTGGCGGCGATCGGTCTAGGAGGCGCGATTCTGTTGGGAGTTTTCATCGCGGTGCCGATCGCCTGGTTCAACCTGCGCAGCCATCTCGCGAATGCGCTCCAATCGGAATCGCGCACCGGCACGATCAGCCGCGCCGCGCAACGCCTTCGCCACGGCTTCATCGTCGCGCAGATCGCGCTCGCTTTTGTTTTGCTCGCGGGTGCGGCGCTGCTTGGGCTGAGCCTGAAAAAAGTGATGGCCGTTTCTCCCGGCTTCCGCGCGGATCATGTTCTCACCGGCGAGTTCACACTTCCGTATCTTACTTATGTCCGCAACGACGCCGACCGCGTCGCCTTGCTCGATCGCTTGCTGGAAGCAATCCGCCGGCAGCCGGGAGTCGCCGCTGCTGGGACGATCACGAACGTGCCGCTGAGCGGAGTTAATGGCAAAACTGCGGTGACACCAAAGGGATATGCGCCGCTGCCAGGTGAATCCCTGCACGGTCATTATTCTTATGGCGTCAGCGGCGATTACTTCTCGGCTCTCGGCATTCCGTTGCGCGAAGGCCGGTTCCTTACCTCGGAGGACTCTCACCGCTCGGAACGGGTCTGCGTCGTGGACGAAGATTTTGCCCGGCGTTACTGGCCCCGCGGCGGCGGGGGCGGCGCGCTCGGCCAGCGTTTGGTTCACGGCAGCGAATCCGCGGAAGACAATTTGTTTACCATTGTCGGTGTCGTCGGTGCGGTAAAACAATCCGAGCTTACGGAGCCGCAGGGACAGGGGGCGGTTTACCTGCCTTCCGTTTATCGATACGTCAGCAACACTTTCGTCACCGTGCGCACAAGCCAGCGCCCGGAAGCGTTCGCCGAGACGCTGCGAAAACTGGTGCGCGCGGCCGATCCGGAGCTGGCGATCGATAACCTCCGCTCCATGGAGACGCGCATCGCGGAGAGCCTTATCACGCGCCGCTCGCCGGCGCTGCTCGCCGGAATTTTTGCCGGCGTCGCACTGCTCTTGGCGGCGATTGGAACTTACGGCGTCCTGAGTTATGCGGTGGCGCAGCGCCGGCGTGAGATCGGAATCCGGATGGCCCTGGGCGCGCAGGCCAGGCAGATCGGCGCGCAATTCCTCTCGTTAGGTTTGCGCCTTCTCGCCGCGGGCACGCTCTTTGGTTTGATCGGCGCGTGGCTGGTTGGCCGTGCCATGCAGAGCATTCTTTTCGATGTGCCGGCGCTGCACCTTGCCACCTTCGCCGGCACCGCCGCCTTGCTCGCAGCGGTCTCGCTTTTCGCCTGCCTCATTCCGGCACGACGCGCGGCAAACGTCGATCCGATGGTCGCACTGCGCTCCGAATGAAGAACGGCTCTGAAACCTCGACGATGGCGCGAAAGGCTCTGGGGAGCGCACGCGTGCCCGCGTGCCGGTCGCGGCATTCTGCCGCGACGAACTTTTCAATGCGCCGCAATGTCCGTTGCTGTCGGTTTTCGAAAGTTCGCGATCGCAGAATGCGAATCGCCAGCACGCTACAAGCGTGCGCTCCCCAGACTCCTCGTCCACGCGAATTGCCCTAACACGCGCTCACCACATCCATGATCACCGACCTCAAATACGCCCTCCGGATGCTGATCAAAGCGCCCGGCTTCACCCTTATCGCTGTCCTGACGCTCGCGTTAGGGATAGGCGCAAACAGCGCCATCTTCAGCGTGGTCGACACCGTTTTGCTGCGGCCATTACCGTTCCAGAAACCCGAGCAGCTCGTCATGATCTGGGGCACCTCGGCGAAGGAACCGAATCTGAAGATGACGGATTCGTTTCCCGATTTCTATGATTACCGGGATCAAAGTCAGAGTTTCACCGCGATGGCTGCTTACAGCCGCGCGGGCAGTGTTCTGACCGGAGCCGGCGAAGCGCAGGAACTGAACGGGGTCGCCGTCGCGGGCGACATTTTCGGCGTCCTCGGCATCAAACCGATGTTGGGCCGCGGCTTCGTGCCGGAGGAAGCAAAAGTGGGTGCACCGAACGTGGTCGTGTTCAGTCACGGTCTTTGGCAGCGTGCCTTTGGGAGCGATCCGCGGATCGTGGGCCAGCAAATCAATCTGGCCGGAAGAAGCTACACGGTTCTTGGGG
>JACDBM010000238.1 GCA_013694945.1 Chthoniobacterales bacterium | reverse complement strand
TAGAGCGGATGAGCTGCCGCGATGTGCAGCGTAATGTCCTTCACAAACTCGCGAAAGATTTCGTTCTTGGCGACAAAATCGGTTTCGCAGTTCACTTCCACCAGCACGCCTACCTTGCCTTGCAAGTGGATGTAGGACGCAACAATCCCTTCCTTGGCCGCGCGCGAGGATTTCTTCCCCGCGCTGGCGATTCCCTTGGTGCGAAGCGCCGCTTCCGCTTTCTCCAAATCGCCACCTGATTCGGCCAGGGCGCGCTTGCAATCCATCATGCCCGCGTTCGTCTTTTCGCGTAGCTGCTTTACAAGTTGAGGATGGATTTCCATGAGAAAACTCAAATATTTGGATCGTGCATGCTCAGGAGCGGGAGGAAGCAGACGCTTCCAGTCGACCATCTGCCGGTTCGCTTACGCCGACACGCCTGCCATCTCGACCTGCTCCCGCACACGAGCTTCGCCGCTGGCAGAAACAATGGCATCCACCAACTTCTGTAACACGACGCGGATCGCGCGGATGGCGTCGTCATTGCCCGCGATCGGATAATCAATCAGTTCCGGATCAGCGTTCGTATCAACGATTGCCACCGTGGGAATCCCGAGACGCTTCGCTTCCAGGACCGCATTCTGCTCGCGTGTAGTATCGATCACCACCATGGCGTCCGGCAGCTTTCCCATCTCAAGGATGCCGTCGAGATTTCGCTTTAGTTTCGTTGCTTCGCGGCTTAGCGCAGCCAGCTCCTGCTTGCCCATTTTCTTGAAGTCGGGCGAGCTCTCGATGTCTTCAATGAACTTTAAGCGACCGATGCTCTTTCGGATTGTGGCGAGATTCGTCAGCGTCCCTCCGAGCCAGCGCTGGTTCACATAAAATTGTCCGCAAGCCACGGCCGCTTCCTTGATAGCTTCCTGCGCCTGCTTTTTACACCCGACAAAGAGGATTTTGCCGCCGCGCCGAGTCACCTCTTGAAGGAAGTCAGTCGCGCGCTGCAATTGCTTCACTGTCTCATCCAGATTGATGATGTAGATCTGATTGCGCTGCTCGAAGATATAAGGCTTCATCTTCGGATTCCAGCGCTTGGTCTGGTGACCAAAGTGGACGCCAGCTTCAAGCAATTCGGGAACTAATTCAGTCATTGTTGCCATAGAAAAACGGAAGCGCTCCGCGCAAGCGGAGCGGACGTGGAAGATGCCGCACCCGTGTTACTAAGGCAAACGGAAATTCTGGTGGCACGCTTAAACGACCTCCCACTGAGCCGGTGCCAGACCCGATGCCAACGCCGCATGCGACCAGCAGAGACGACTATTCCGTCCTTCGACAGACATCCCTGGTCGCTCAAGGTTCTAAAATGACTTAAACACGCTTCGTTTCGCCTCTGTTCTGTGCGTGTTCCGCGTAGCGCGCGAGCAGCCAGCATAGGTCGGAAAGGCGGTTCAGATACCGGAGGATGTCTTTATTCAGATCGCCCTCCTGCTCTGCCAGAAGGGCGACCCGGCGCTCGGCGCGGCGACAAGTGGTCCGTGCAACATCAAGCGTTGCCGAAACCGCCGTGCTTCCCGGGATCGCCCAGCCTTTGTAATGCAGGAGTTTGTCCTTCTCCAGTTCATCGATCACCGCTGTCAGGCGATCGACCATAGCGGACGTTGTCAACCTATAACCGTCGTTTACGTAACGCTCAAGGTCTTGGGGCGCGGTTGCGAGTTCGCCCATCAGAAGGATCAGCTCTTCCTGACTCAAGAGGAGCTGCTCGGTGATGAAACCAACGTCGGCTGTGACGCGGGCGACGCCGAGCGCCGCGTTCAGCTCGTCGACGCAACCGTAAGTATCAACGCGGGCATCGCTCTTCGACACCCGCCGCCCGTACATGAGCGAAGTCTCGCCTGCGTCTCCCGTCTTCGTCGCAATCGACATGGATGGATTTACCCCTAAAATGCGAATGACGAATCAGCTTTCGCCGACTCGCCATTCCACATTCGCACGGTATTCGATTAACCTAGAGCGGGTTGCACGTCCGGCTCGTCCATCAAGGACGTCCCAACCTGCTCGCCGAGCTCCACGAGCTTGATCTCGCGAACGGCAGGGAACCCGGTGCCGGCGGGGATAAGATGCCCCATAATCACATTCTCCTTGAAGCCGCGCAGGCGATCCACCTTGCCAAGCGTTGCCGCTTCTGTAAGCACCCGCGTCGTATCCTGGAAAGACGCGGCGGAGATGAAGCTGTCGGTTTCGAGCGAAGCCTTTGTGATGCCGAGTAGCACCGGCGTGGCCTCCGCTGGCTTGCCACCTTGTTCGACCACTGTCTCGTTTTCCTTCTCGAAATCGAGCCGGTCCACCTGGTCACCCCATAGCAACGAGGTATCGCCCGGATCGGTAATCTTCACCTTCCGCAACATCTGGCGCACGATGATCTCGATGTGCTTGTCATTAATCTCCACGCCTTGGAGACGGTAAACTTCCTGCACTTCGTTCACGAGGTGCTCCTGTAGGTCCTGCGGCCCGCAAACTTCGAGGATCTCGTGCGGCACAACCGGCCCTTCCGTGAGCTGCTGCCCCTTTTTCATGAAGTCGCCCTTGAACGCGATGATATGTTTCGTGAGCGGAATTAGGTGCTCTTCTTCCGCGCCGGTCTCGACGTCTTTCAGGATCAGTTTGCGCTTACCCCGCACTGTCCCACCCATCTCGACGACACCGTCAATTTTCGCGATCTCGGCTGCATCTTTCGGGCGGCGTGCCTCGAACAACTCAGCCACCCGCGGCAGACCTCCGGTGATGTCTTTTGTTTTGGCGATCTTACGAGGAGTCTTCGCCAGCAGCGCGCCAGCTTGGATTTTCTGACCTTCGTCGACAATGACGTGGGCGCCAGCCGGGATCGAATAGCTCGCCAGCACTTCCTTCTTTTCACCGACGACCACGATCTGAGGATGTAGATCCTCTTTGTGTTCGATGATGACTGTGCCCATGAGACCGGTTGCCTCGTCCACGTCGCGCTTGATTGTGACGCCCGTGATCATGTCGCGGAATTCGATTTTGCCGGTCTTGTCGGTGAGAATTGGAACATTGTACGGGTCCCACTGCACGAACGTTTCCCCCTTCTTTAC
This sequence comes from Chthoniobacterales bacterium, assembly GCA_013694945.1. GTDB lineage: Bacteria > Verrucomicrobiota > Verrucomicrobiia > Chthoniobacterales > UBA10450 > JACCTI01. Next base: position 5,772 of record JACDBM010000238.1, on the reverse strand, counting down.
GGCAGAGCCATTCGCTTTCGCGATGACCGATCCAATAACGACGTTGTAGCGCTCGAGCTCGCGGCCCTCGGAATTGTGGACCCCGATGGATCCGTTCTTGTTCAGAACGATCCAGCTGCCATCCAACGCCTGCACCGTGCGCAGATCGTTGAATTGGAGCGTTCCGTCATTCTTAGCTTTGATGATTGGCTGCTTGAACGTCTGGCTCGCCGTTCCGCCAATGTGGAATGTCCGCATTGTCAGCTGCGTGCCAGGTTCGCCAATCGACTGCGCCGCGATAATGCCGACCGCTTCTCCGAGTTTCACGAATTGGCCGGTGGCCAAGTTCCGCCCATAGCAGTGCGCGCAAACTCCGCGCCCGCATTCGCAGGTGAGCACGGAGCGGATTTTCAAGCTCTCGACGCCCACCTTCTCAATCGCGGCGGCAATCTGCTCGTCGATAAGCTGATTCGCTTTCACGACCTTCTTCTTCGTGACAGGATCAACCACGCTTTCGCAACTGACGCGGCCGATGATCCGAGTCGCAAGATCAACCACTTCTTCATCGCCTTCGTAGATCGACTTCACGGTGATGCCGTTAACGGTTCCGCAGTCCATTTCGTTGATGATCACGTCCTGCGACGCGTCCACGAGTTTGCGGGTCAGATAGCCAGAGTCCGCCGTCTTCAGGGCGGTATCGGCCAAACCTTTACGCGCACCGTGCGTGGAGATGAAATACTCGAGCACACTCAAGCCCTCGCGGAAGTTTGAGGTGATCGGTCGCTCAATGATTTCGCCTGAAGGCTTTGCCATCAATCCGCGCATCCCGGCCAGCTGCTTGACCTGCTGCCGGTTACCGCGGGCGCCGGAGTCTACCATCAGGAAGACGGGGTTCAGCTCCTTGCGTCCCTCATTATGCTCGAGGGTGCGGAACATCACATTGGAGATCTCGTCACCGGCGTGAGTCCAGATGTCGATGATTTTGTTGTAACGCTCACCATCGGTAATGATGCCTTTGCGGTACTGCTGCTCGACTAGCTTGATCTGCCGATAAGCATTCTGCAGCTCTGTCTCCTTCTCCTTCGGAATGATCATGTCATTGATTCCGATCGAGATTCCTGCCTTCGTCGCTTCGGCAAATCCAAGTTCCTTGAGCCGATCAAGCGTCTCAACCGTGCCCTGCTGTCCCGCGACTTGATAACACCGCCAGATGATGTCGCTGAGTTGTTTTTTGCCTGCGGCCTTGTTGAAGAAGCCAAGCCCTTTCGGCCAGATCTCGTTAAAGATCACGCGCCCAGCGGTCGTTTCGAAAACACGCTCGGTCGAGGTTCCATAGACACTTTCCTTGCCGTGATCCGGGTTCTTAAAGCGAATCCGATCGTGCGTCTTTACCTTTCCGTCAGCCATCGCGTATTCCACTTCAGTCGCGTTCGCGAAAAGCGGGAAGCGCGATTCCGTCGCCGTTCCAACTGCCCGCCGCGGATTTTGCGTCAGGTAATAGCAACCCAACGTAATATCCTGCGAAGGTGTCGTGATGGGCTTGCCGCTTGACGGAGAGAAAATGTTGTTCGGCGCCAGCATCAGCATGCGCGCCTCCATCTGCGCTTCCACCGAAAGCGGGACGTGCACCGCCATTTGATCACCGTCGAAGTCCGCGTTGTAGGCAGTGCAAACGAGCGGGTGAATACGAATTGCTTCGCCTTCGATCAACTGCGGTTCGAAAGCCTGGATGGAAAGACGGTGGAGCGTCGGCGCGCGGTTCAGGAGCACGGGGTGCCCCTTGGTCACCTCTTCGAGAATGTCCCAAACCTCGGGCGTCTGGCGTTCAATCATCTTCTTCGCGCTCCGCACCGTGTGCACGTAACCGAGATCTTTGAGCCGGCGAATGATGAAGGGTTCGAAAAGCACAAGCGCCATCTTCTTCGGCAGCCCGCATTGATTCAGCTTCAGTTCAGGCCCAATAACGATGACCGAACGCCCCGAGTAATCGACGCGTTTGCCTAACAAGTTCTGACGGAAACGGCCGCCCTTGCCCTTGAGCATGTCGCTGAGCGACTTCAGGGGGCGGTTGCCAGCGCCAGTGACGGCCCGGCCATGGCGGCCGTTGTCGAACAACGCGTCGACTGCTTCTTGCAACATGCGCTTCTCATTCCGAATGATGACATCTGGAGTCTTGAGCTGAAGCAGGTTCTTGAGCCGGTTGTTCCGGTTAATGACGCGACGATAGAGGTCGTTTAGATCGGAAGTCGCGAAGCGACCTCCTTCCAGCGGAACGAGCGGACGCAAGTCCGGCGGTATCACCGGCAGAACATCGAGGACCATCCAATCCGGGCGGGCGTGCGAAGAAGCGAAGCCCTGCACAAGCTTTAAGCGCTTCGCGAGCTTCTTGCGGATCTGCTTGCTTTTGGTGTTTCCCATCGCCTCTTCCAGCTCCTTGTTGAGCTTGTGGAGGTCGATTTCCGAAAGGAGCTTCTTGACCGCTTCCGCTCCCATCCCGGCGGTGAAATCGTCGCCATATTGTTCCTGGGCTTCGCGATACTCGACTTCGTTGAGCAGCTGCGTTTTAGTCAGCGGCGTTTTGCCCGGATCGGTGACGATGTAATCCTCGTAGTAAATCACGCGCTCGAGCTGCCGGGCGCTCATGTCGAGCATAAGGCCGAGACGCGACGGCATGCATTTGTAGAACCAGATGTGTGAGACGGGGACGGCGAGTTCAATGTGTCCCATGCGTTCACGACGGACTCGCGCCAGCGTGACTTCGACCCCGCAACGATCGCAGATCACGCCCTTGTGTTTGATGCGCTTGTACTTTCCGCAGGAGCACTCCCAATCACGGGTCGGACCGAAGATCCGTTCGCAGAAGAGCCCGCCCTTTTCGGGCTTAAACGTCCGATAATTGATCGTTTCGGGATTTTTCACTTCCCCTTTGCTCCACGATCGCATCGTGTCGGAGGAGGCGACGCCGATTGCCACTTGATCGAAACCTACGGGGCGTTCTTCGCCCACAAGTTCACGCCAGGAATGTTCGTTCATTAATTCATTTCGTTGGAAACTAAGCTACGTTTTCAAGGAAGGGAGCGGGCGCTTGACCGCCGACTTTGACGTCCAGGCCTAACGACTGCATTTCCTTGATCAGGACGTTGAAAGATTCAGGCGTGCCCGCTTCGAGCGAGTTGTCGCCTTTAACAATTGATTCGTAAATGCGCGTGCGTCCCTGCACATCGTCGGATTTTACCGTAAGGAGCTCCTGCAGCGTGTAAGCCGCACCATAAGCTTCCAGCGCCCAAACCTCCATTTCTCCGAAGCGTTGGCCGCCATATTGCGCCTTTCCGCCCAGAGGCTGTTGTGTTACGAGCGAGTAAGGACCGACCGCGCGCGCGTGAATCTTATCCGCGACCAAGTGGCCGAGCTTTAGCATGTAAATGTAACCGACCACGACCTCCTGGTCGAAGGTGTCGCCAGTCCGCCCATCAAAGAGCCGCGCCTTCCCCGTTTCCTGCACCCAGGTGAAGCCCTCCTTCTTCCGGGCGTCTTTCAGATACTCACGAATCTTTGTCTCCGAGATGCCGTCGAATACCGGAGTCGCAACTTTAAAACCGAGCGCTTTCGCCGCTACGCCCAGGTGAGTTTCGAGCACCTGCCCGACGTTCATACGACTGGGCACACCGAGGGGGTTTAGCACGATCTCGACGGGTGTTCCATCCGCCAGGAAGGGCATGTCTTCTTCCGGCACAATCCGGGCGACAACGCCCTTATTGCCATGGCGTCCCGCCATCTTGTCACCGACCGAAAGCTTGCGCTTCGAGGCGATGTACACCTTCACCTGTTTAATGATGCCAGGGTCGATATCATCGCCGCTCTCAACCCGATCCATGGAGCGCTCACGCTCGAGCTCGAGCTCCGCGAATTTATGTTCGTAGGAAGCGATGATCTCGCGAATTTTGTTTCGAATCGGCGACGGATCAATCTCGATGTGGTCGTAAACCATCGCAAGCTTCCGGAGGAGCGTTTTTGTGATCTTGCGATTGGCCGGGATGATGATTTCGCCGGTCTGCGCATTCACGACATCCAGCGGGATCTTCTCGCCTAACAAGATATTCGAGAGCGCGTCGGTTAACTGTTCGGTCAGCTCATCTTTCTTCTTGCGATGATCTTCTGTGATCGTTTTTAGCTGCCGCTTCGTCTCCGTCGGCGTCAGCTTTTCGCGGGAGATCTCGCGCCGGGACGAAACTTTCACGTCCATGACAATCCCGTAGGTGCCGGAAGGAACCGTCAGTGACGTGTCCTTCACATCCGCCGCTTTTTCACCGAAAATGGCGCGTAGCAGGCGCTCTTCGGGTGCGAGTTCTGTCTCGCTCTTCGGCGTGATCTTGCCGACGAGAATGTCGCCCGGTTTCACTTCCGCGCCGACGCGGACTACACCGTCCGCTCCCAGATTGCGCAGCGCTTCTTCGCTGACGTTCGGAATGTCGCGCGTGATCTCTTCCGGTCCTAGCTTCGTGTCGCGAGCGCCGATCTCAAACTCGTCGATGTGAATGGAGGTATAGATGTCCTCCTTCACGACCTTCTCCGAGATCATGATGGCGTCCTCGAAGTTGTAACCATTCCACGGCATGAACGCGACGAGCACGTTGCGCCCGAGGGCGAGCTCACCTTGATCCGTGTTTGGACCGTCCGCGATCACCTGGCCTTTCTTCACCGACTGACCTTTTTTCACGATCGGCTTTTGATTGACGCAGGTCCCCGCATTCGAACGCATGAATTTGCGTAGCTCGTAAACCTCGACCCCGGCCTCGTGGTCGGTCTTCAGCTTCTTTCGGCTCTCTGGCATGTGGCCGTCTTTCGTGATCACGATCTGGTCCGCGGTCACCGAGGCCACTTTGCCTGAATTCGTGGCGAGCAGCACCGCGTGCGAATCGCGAGCGACTTTGCCTTCGAGGCCGGTCCCGACCAATGGCGACTCCGAGACAATGAGCGGAACACCCTGGCGCTGCATGTTGGAACCCATGAGCGCGCGATTGGCGTCGTCATGTTCGAGAAATGGAATCAAGCCTGCCGCCACGGAAACGAGCTGCTTGGGCGAGACATCCATATAGTGGACCTTGGTTGGCTCCACTTCGAGGAAGTCTCCACGATAACGCACCGAGACTTTTTCTCCGGTAAAATGACCTTTTGCGTCCATCGACGCATTCGCCTGTGCGACAAGGAAATTCTCTTCGCGATCACCAGTCAGATAATCGACCTCATCCGTGACACGGCCGTTGGTCACCTTGCGATAGGGCGTTTCAATGAAGCCGAACTCGTTGATACGCGCGAAAGTGCTCATCGAACTGATGAGGCCAATGTTTGGGCCTTCCGGCGTCTCGATCGGACAGATGCGTCCATAGTGCGAGGGATGGACGTCGCGCACTTCGAAACCTGCCCGATCACGGCTCAAACCGCCGGGCCCGAGCGCCGAGAGACGGCGTTTGTGGGTCAACTCAGCGAGCGGATTTGTTTGATCCATGAACTGCGACAGCTGTGACCGGCCGAAAAAGTCGCGAATGACTGCGCTGAGCGCCTTTGGATTGATCAACTTCTGCGGCGTCATGCCGTCGATGTTGATGTCAAACAGGGTCATGCGCTCTTTCACGAGACGTTCGGTGCGGGCAAGGCCGACGCGACACTGGTTGGCGAGCAGTTCCCCCACGGTGCGCACACGGCGGCTGCCGAGATGATCGATGTCATCCAGCGTACCTTCACCGCGGCGAAGACTAATCAGATACTTGATCGCGCCGATGAAATCCCGGTCCG
>JACDBM010000224.1 GCA_013694945.1 Chthoniobacterales bacterium | reverse complement strand
GTAGTCGAACGGGAAGCTAACGACTTGGCTGATTTGGCGCATATCGCGCGAGGTTTTCCAGATCACCACGGGCGGCATCGACTCAGCGGCATGATCAAGGCATACGCTCGCAGCGCGATCGAGGATGAGTGGCCTGCGATGGCACACCGAAATGGTAGTTTGCGCACCCAATCGATTCTGGACCAGTTATGGCACGCCTTCCTCGAGATCGATCCGCAGACGAACCGTGAAAGCGCGCTCTACGATCAAGCTCTCAACACCTTAAGAGACTTAAGCGATAGCCGGCGTCTGTTGATTTTCTTCAGTCGCAACGACCTGCCGCTGGTGATTCAATTTCTGCTCTGGGGCGGTGGTCTGGTTACCATCGCTTTTACCTATTTCTTTGGAGTCAAGAGCTTCCGTGCGCAGTCCTTGATGACCGCTGGGCTCACCGGCCTCATTGCCTTCAACCTTTTACTGATCGTCCTCTTGGATAACCCTTTTGACGGTTACCTTCGAGTCACACCGGAACCATTGCGCGGGATCTTGGAGCGCCTCGACGGGATTGAGTCGAGTTGAAGCCTTTGCTCGAAGCGATTGTCTCGCTCTGGAGTCACGGTGAACAATGGACTGGCCGCCATAGCACGTTCTGGTTCGAGATTTTTTCCGGGGATCTATCGGATGAACGGTCATCCTGCGGGCGACAGATACGTTTGCGGTCTTTCTAACCGATTCCGTGCAGAGGGGCTTTCAAGCCAGAGCGAACTTTACATCGCTCCCAATATCTGAAGACTCGGAGCAACCCGATCACCAGACATGCGCAAACTAGCATTGATCATCATGTCCGCTTTGGCGGCAATCGCGGCCCGCACTCCTGATTCGAACCTTTCTATGGAAGAGCTGATCAAAAACGATTACAAGCGATTAACAGGCACGTTCAGGCTCGTCTCGGGCCGAATTGATGGCGAGGAAGTGCCCGAAGACGTCCGGAGCCAGACAATTCTTGTCACCGATCACAACAAATTCACTGTCTCGGATCGAGGAACAGCGGGGACAAGCGCCGCCGGCACGTTTACTATCGACCCCACGAAGTCACCCAAGACCGCTGACTCGCGGCAAGGTACCGGGCCGGATGCGGGCAAAACCATGTTCGGCATCTACGAAATCATTGACAGCAATCACAAACGCGCCTGCTGGGCGCCGGTGGGGAAACCCAGACCCTCCGCGTTTACTTCCGAGCCCGGGAGCGGCCACATCCTGCAGGTTTGGGAGCGGGTGAAAGAGTAGTTCGCCGCTAAGGCTACACTCAGGTACAAAGCTTGGAAGTCGAGGCGACGTACCAGACTGTTGTCGAAGCGTTCACCGCTTCCGGCAGCCGACGAGAATGGTGGGGGCCGAGCAACACTGGGGCGCCGTTCATAGGTCTGGACGAATAGCGCGCTCCGATCGTCGAACGTGCGATTTTTTCCCCTTCCTTTCGCTCGCATTGTGCGGCGCAGAGCATGCGACAACAAGCGCGCCAAACTGATCGGGCGCGGCAGAACACATCAAGGCCGATCACTTCGCGATTGCGAAACGCCGCGACCTGCGGAGAGAAACGGCATGAAGCGCTACAGTTTGATCCTCGCGCTTCTCGGCGCCGCCCTGCTCTCAAGTGGCGCGGTTATGGCATGGTGGAAGATGGTTCGTATGCCCGGCCGGAGCTTCTCGGGTGAGCCGCCGCCACTTTCAGCGGACGAGCTTTCACTGCGTGACCAGCTCGCCGCCCACGTGCAAAAGCTCGCCGGCGAGATCGGCGAGCGAAATGTGGAGCACTATCGCAAGCTGGTTACTGCGGCGGATTACATTGATGCAGCATTCGTGCAAGCTGGCCTCGCGCCGCGGCGCATCGGTTTTGAGGTTCAGGGGAAACTTTGCGAGAACATCGAGGTAGAGGTTGCCGGTGATGAGCGGGAGGTTTTTGTGGTGGGTGCCCATTACGACTCCGTCTTCGGCTCTCCGGGCGCGAACGACAATGCCAGTGGAGTAGCAGCCTTGCTCGCACTGGCGCAGCGCTTCGCCGGGCGACCAGGATCAAGAACTCTGCGATTCGTGGCCTTCCCGAACGAAGAGCCCGGCCGTTTCCAAACCGAACAAATGGGAAGCTGGGTCTACGCCAAACGCTGCCGAGAGAACGGCGACAGAGTCATAGGCATGATGAGCTTGGAGACGATCGGGTATTTTTCTGCTGCGCCTGACTCGCAGAACTATCCGATTCCCGGACTTGGCGCTATTTATCCGGCGACGGGCAACTTCATCGCGTTCGTCGGCAATGTTTCTTCCGGTGCGCTCGTTCGAACGGTCATCGCTAGTTTCCGTCAGCACGCGACTCTCCCTTCGGAAGGCGCTGCGCTCCCGGCCAATGTGCCTGGAGTAAGCTGGTCCGATCATTGGTCGTTCTGGCAGCACGGGTATCCAGCAATCATGGTTACCGACACGGCGCCATTTCGTTATCCGTACTACCATGGCAGGGGCGATACGCCGGACAAATTGGATTACGACTCCATGGCTCGCCTGGTCCTTGGTTTAGAGAAGGTACTCTCCGACCTGAACCAAATCCGCAAGTGATCCTTACCGAATCGGAGCCGGCCGCGGCAGGAGTCTTGAGCTGGCCCTGCCGCCCCCCTATTCTTCGCGAGATGCGTATCCTGCTGATTGAAGACGAAAAGAAAACCGTCGCCTTTCTCACGAAAGGACTACAGGAGGGAGGATTTACCGTCGACACGGCCGCGGACGGC
>JACDBM010000208.1 GCA_013694945.1 Chthoniobacterales bacterium | reverse complement strand
CCGCGGCAGAATACACGGCCATGAACTCGCGCAATTTCTTCGCCGAACTGAAACGGCGCAACGTTTACAAAGTTGCGGTCGCGTATGCCGTGGTGGCGTGGTTGCTGATGCAGATCGCTACGCAGATTTTTCCGGTCTTCGAAATTCCTAATTGGGCGGCCCGACTCGTGGTCATTCTTTTGCTCCTCTGTTTTCCTGTCGCACTGGTTTTATCGTGGGCTTACGAACTCACGCCCGAGGGAATCAAGCGCACCGAGGAGGTCGCACCCCACGCGTCGATCACGCACAGGACCGGGCGGAAGCTCGACTTTCTCATCATCGGTGTCCTGCTCGTAGTGATTGCGCTGCTGATAACCGACCGCTACCGCCGTCCACCAGCTCCCGCTTCCGGTATTCCGGAGAAAAGCATCGCCGTGCTGCCGTTTGAAAACCGGAGCAGCGACAAGGAGAACGCTTTTTTTACTGACGGTGTGCAGGATGAGATCCTGGGCGATCTTGCGAAAGTCGCGGATCTGAAAGTAATCAGCAGGACGAGCGTGATGCTTTATAAGAGCGGCAACCCGCGGAATCTGCGCGAGATCGCGCAGCAACTCGGTGTGGCGCACGTTGTCGAAGGCAGTGTGCAACGGGCCGGCAACAAGGTGCGAATCAATGCTCAGTTGATCCTCGCGCGCCACGATGCGCATCTTTGGGCAAATACATACGATCGTGATCTAGCGGGTGTTTTCGCCATCCAGAGTGAGATCGCCAAAGCCATTGCAGACCAGCTGCAGGCATTGCCGTCCTACCCTTCATTGATCTCAGTCAGGCGAAGGACCAGGAATATTTCTCGGAGATCGCGCGGAAGTTAGGGGTGGCGAGTGTGCTTGAGGGAAGTTTGCGGCGCGATGGTGACCGTATTCGAGTGACCGCCCAGCTCATCAACGGACGGGATGGTTTCAACAAGAGCGACGAAGAGAGCTACCGCAAGGCGCTCACCCTGTTCGAACAGGCGCTGAACAAAGATCCCACTCTCGCGCGCGCCTGGTCGGGAATCGCGGCGGTGTGGAATTATCTGGCGGACGTTTATGTCCGGCCACTGGAGGGTTATCCCGCGAGCCGGGACGCCGCGCTCAAGGCGCTGGCGATTGATCCCCGCAATGTGCAGGCTCTTTGTTACCTGGCGGAGGCCAATCAGATCCTGCACTGGGACATGAAAGGCGCGGATGCGCAGTTCCGTGAGGCGATCAAAATCGATCCGAATTATGGCGAGGCCTATCTGTTTCTCGGCATTTCGCTGATTCACCAGGGGGAACGGGAGACTGGAAGCGCTGCGCTGCGGCAAGCGGTGAAGTTGGATCCGTTGTCTGCCAGCACCCGCCATTTTGTCTCCGGCCAACTGACACTTGCCGGGATGCTGGATGAAGCACTTGTCGAAGCCAAACGCACCTATGAACTCGATCCGACCTACCTGTATGAGTCGTCCAGGCTGGGCCAGATCTACCTGGCAAAAGGCGATCTCGAGGAGGCGATCAAATTATACGAAGAAGGGGAGCGCAGGACTCGACGTCCGAGCGCCGGTCTCGCCATTGCCTATGCGCGGATCGGCCGAAAAGCGGATGCAGAAGGCAAGCTCGAGGAACTGCTGCAAAAAGCGCGGCAGACCTACTACCGTGCTGACCAGATCGCGACGGTTTACGCCGCCCTGGGGCAAACAGAGATGGCGTTGGAGTGGCTGGAACGCGCCTACTCTGAGCATTCATCGTCGCTTTTTATGATAGGCGTCCGCTCGGAGTTTCGGCCCTTGCGGCAGGATCCGCGCTTCGTTGATCTGGTGAAACGGATCGGTCTTGATCCGGCAAAGGTGTTCCGGGATTGAAGCGCCGCCGTCCGCGCTTCGAGAAGATCATTGCATCGTTTGCGCCCAAGACTCTTACTTGGCGGTCGTGCGATCACTTTTCAGATGCGTATCGAACCAAGTGACAATGCGCACGGTCGCGCGGATGCGATTCGGAGTTTTTCGCCAGCCGTGGCCTTCATCGGGGAAGAGCACGTATTCGACCGGGATGCTTCGGCGCTTCAGATTTTCGACGACCTGTTCGGCTTCGATCACGGGGACATTGG
>JACDBM010000180.1 GCA_013694945.1 Chthoniobacterales bacterium | reverse complement strand
TTACCGGCGCGAGCAGCTCTTCCGCTCGCCCCAAGTCTGACTCGTGGATGGTAAAGGAAATGTCGGTTGTGTTTTGATCGGAGGCGTTCTGCACGATCATATCCACGAGAATGTTCCCGGCCGAGATGGCCGAGAAAATGCGGCTCGCGGTTCCGGGCGCATCCGGGACGCCGGCGACCGTAATCTTCGCCTGATCCCGCTCGACGCTGACGCCGCGGATTACGACGTCCTCCATGTTGGTCGTCTCCTCCCTGGCGAGGGTGCCGGGGTTCCGGTTCAGGCTGGAGCGCACTTCAAAGGGCACGCTGAACTTTTTGGCAAACTCCACCGCGCGGGATTGCATGACTTTGGAACCGGCGCCAGCCATCTCCAGCAATTCATCGTAGGCAATCTCCTCGAGCTTCGAGGCGTCTGAAACCACTCGTGGGTCACAGGTAAACACGCCGTCCACGTCGGTATAGATCTGACAGGCATCCGCGTTCAATGCACCGGCCAGTGCGATTGCGGTTAAATCCGAACCGCCGCGCCCTAACGTCGTGGTCTCTCCCTCTGCGTTCTGACCTTGGAAGCCCGCCACGACCACAATGTAGTCATCGGAGAGCAGTTCCTGGATTCGTCGCGGGCTAATGTTCGCAATCTTGGCCTTGGTGTGCACTCGATCCGTCAGCACTCCGGCCTGCGCGCCCGTCAGCGAGATAGCCTTCGAGCCGAGGGCATTCACCGCCATCGCCACGAGCGAGATGGCAGCCTGTTCGCCGGTCGCAAGCAGCACATCCAACTCGCGTTCGGACGGCTGGGACGAGACGTCGCGGGCGAGCTTGAGCAGGTTGTCCGTTACGCCGGCTATGGCCGAAATAACTGCCACTACGCGGCAGCCTTCCCGTTGCGATTCGATCAAACGCTCGGCCACTTTCCGGATGCGCTCGGGGCTGCCGACAGACGTGCCGCCGAATTTCTGAACGATCAGGCGCATGACTCAACCGCTAGTCTGGAGGGTAACACGCACAAAACGACCGTTTGTCGTGAAGTAGCTCCCGTGTCAACACTGTGCTGGATCAGAAGCCAATCGCCCGCAGCACATCGGCTTCGAGCGGTGGGACGGATCGCTCGGTCTCAAAGCGGACCGCATCCGGATCTTTCAGGCCATGCCCGGTCACGGTGCAGACGATGCGGCTCCCTTCCTTGATCCCGTTGAACGGGTAAGCACTAAAGGCGCTGGCATCGCAACACTTGAACAATCCCGCAATGGAAGCGGCGCTGGCCGGTTCCACGAAAATGCCCTCATGGCTCGCGAGCCATCGTTGCGCCGCTAAGATTTCGTCGTCCGTGACAATGTCAATCGCGCCGCCGGAATCCTCGATGGCTCGCGTCGCGGACGCCCAACTCGCGGGATTACCGATGCGGATCGCGGACGCAATCGTCTCTGGGTGCGTCACAATCTTGCCGTGAAAAATCGGGGCTGAACCAGCTGCTTGAAAGCCGAGCATCGCTGGCAGGTTGCTCGCGCGACCGCTATCCATGAACTCGCGATACCCCGCCCAATACGCGGTAACATTGCCTGCATTGCCGACCGGCAGGAGGTGAAAATCCGGAGCATCGCCAAGTGCGTCGACGATCTCGAAAGCTGCCGTCTTCTGTCCAGCGATGCGATCGGGATTGATTGAGTTCACCACGGTGAACTCTCGCCTGCGCCCGAGGTCACGCACGACGCGTAATGCGTCATCAAAGTTGCCTTCGATGGCGACGACCCGGGCACCATAGGCATGAGCCTGGACCATTTTGCCGCTCGCGATTTTCCCCGCCGGCAAGATCACGGCACAACGAATCCCAGCGCGCGCGGCATACGCTGCGGCGGAAGCCGAGGTGTTGCCAGTCGACGCGCAGACCACGGCCTGCGCCCCCTGCTCCAAGGCTTTTGAGACCGCGACAGTCATGCCGCGATCCTTGAACGAGCACGTCGGATTCAGCCCTTCGTATTTGACGAAGACTTCACATCCGCGACCGACCTTTGCCGCCAGCCGCGGGCACGAGATAAGCGGAGTGTCCCCTTCGCCTAACGATACATTGGGCGTTTCCGCGGACAACGGCAGAAACTCGCGATAGCGGTGGATCACTCCCCTGCTCTGCTCCCTGGATACGGTGGCTGAAGTCATAC
>JACDBM010000178.1 GCA_013694945.1 Chthoniobacterales bacterium | reverse complement strand
CCGCGATTCCCGTCAGGATCAACGTTTTGGACTCCAGATACCGCAGCAGCGTTTCCAGCGTCGTGGAAAAAAAGCCGGAGTGTTTCGGTTTCAAGACAAAGTAGTCATCCTTCGCTGGCTTCAAAAGGCGCACTAACTCCCGTCCACGCACCTTCCCACTGCTGCAATGCCCGACCGTGCGGTGCCGGTCCGACTGCCATTTTCCGAAGTTGTCGTTCACATAGATCACCGGCACGCCCGCCTTGCGCGCTCGCTGTTTCAAACGCCGGATATTCGTCGCCATCGCGCGCGCGTCCGCGAGCATCTGATCAGCCTCGGGAAAGTCGAGGTCGTTGATGACATCGATCAAGAGGAGCGCGGTCTCACATTTGTCGGGCGCGCTGCCGTGGAGATCTTCGTTTTTCGCAACCATGCAGCGTAGGCCACCAGCTCAGGTCCCCCGGCTGCCCTTCCCGCGAGCAGCACTCGCGGTAGTGCGCGACGTTTTCGCCGCACTTCCTCCGCCGTGACTGACATTTGTGCCGCTCGGTTTCGCGCCCGAACTGCGCCGTGTGCCGAGGCGACTTCCAGCCTTTTCGGCGGATCCGCTCGGTGCCGCGTTTTGCCGCTTGGAAATTTTGGCCATCTACTTCGTCCTCCGACTGCCAGACCTCTTAGAGCTGCTCGTCTTTGACCCGCGCTTCTTCCTTCCCGTGCGCGTGCTGGTGCTTTTCTTCCCGCGACCGGAGCCGCCGGGATTTCTGCCGCCTTTGTCCTGTGCGTTCACGGTTCTCCAGGCGCGCTCCTCGGCTTCTTTCTTCGAGACGCCGCGCTTCTCGTAACCTTCTTCGATGTGCTCAGCCTTCCGTTTTTGTTTGCTGGTGTATCGATTTGTCGCCTTGTGCCATGCATCCTTCCTCTGGTTTAGCCTGAGCGTAAATCGCTCTTAAACTCCAAACGCATCGCCACACGCGCGCGGCCTTGTCCCGCCTAGGCTGAGCCGACGCATACGCGCGTCCTTTCCCGCGGACACGATCTTTCTAGGATGCAGGAATTATCGGCATTCCTCGATCCCATCTTCGGCCTCAGCGCGGAGCCGAGGAATCTGACTACCGTGCAGCTGTCGTTACGTGGACTTGTCATTCTGTTCACCGCGCTTGTGCTGGTTCGTCTCGGAGCAAAGCGTGCGCTGGCACGAAAAACACCGTTCGACATGGTCTTGATCGTGATCGTTGGCTCATTACTCTCGCGCTCGATTAACGGCAACGGCCCCCTTTTCGGCACAATCGTCTGCGCGTTCGTGCTCGTCCTGGTGCATCGACTCCTCGCGGTTCTCGCCTACGCCTGGCATCCGCTCGGCGTCGCCATGAAAGGAGAGCCGCGCGTGGTGATCGAAGACGGCCGCTATGTCCCGAAGACGCTGCGGCAAAACCAGATTACCACCAACGATGTGGAAGAAGACCTGCGGCTGAAGGGGAAAACCGATGACGTCGGCAAGGTCCGAATTGCGCGCGTAGAACGCAGCGGAGACATTAGCTTCCTTTACAAATCGGAGAAGTAAGAGCCGAGATTCCACACCGCGCACGGTGCACCCTCATCTGCCGCTCAATGTTGGCGCCTTCGGCTTGCGCTCAACACAGGCTGCTCGACGTTTCGCCCTCATGCCTCAGCACGATAAGCTTTTTATTCCCGGTCCGGTCGAAGTTTCTCCCAAAACCTGGGCTGCCTTCACGCGTCCCATGATCGGCCATCGCAGCGAAGCTTTTCGCGAGCTTTATCGCTCGATCCATCCACGGCTCCAGGAGCTTTTTGGAACGGCGCAGCCAGTATTCCTGTCCACCTCCTCGGCATGGGGAGTGATGGAAGGCGCCATTCGCAATCTCGTCGGGAAGCGTGTGCTGAACTGCATGTGCGGCGCCTTCTCCGATAAGTGGCTCGACGTGAGCCGACGCTGCGGGAAACAGGCGGAGCCGCTGCAGGTCGCCTGGGGAAAACACATCGATCCGCAGCAGCTCGAGGAGCGGCTTGCAACCGGCGACTTTGACACCGTCACGCTCATTCATAACGAGACCTCGACCGGTGTCATGAACCCGCTCGCTGAGATCTGTGCTGTCGCACGCAAATATCCGGACATTGTTCTCATCGTGGATACTGTTTCGTCCTTCTCGGCCGTGCCAATCGCGATGGATGAACTCGGCGTCGACGTGCTCCTGACCGGCAGCCAGAAAGCGCTCGCCTTGCCACCTGGCTTCTCCATCTTCAGCGTCTCCGAGAAAGCCTTTGCCCGCGCCGCTCAGATGCCGGATCGCGGCTACTACTTTGACTTCCTCGAGTTCAAAAAGAATCAGGAAAGCGACATGACTCCCACCACGCCCAGTGTTGCGCACATTCACGCACTGGAATCAAAGCTCGATGACATCTTCACGGAAGGCCTCGCCGCTCGTCATGGCAGACACGCGAGAACGAACGCGCTCGTGCACGGTTGGGTGCATGCGCGCGGCTTCGAGTTTTTTGCCGAGGAAGGCTATCGCTCGGTCTCGCTCACCTGCATCCGCAACAACCGCGGCATCGACGTCGCCGCGCTCGGGAAACGCCTCCGCTCCAAACACCACCTCGTCATCGATGGCGGCTACGGCAAGATCAAAGGCCAGACCTTCAGGCTTTCGAACATGGGCGACGAAACCGAAGAGACTGTTTCACATCTCCTCGCCTGCCTCGACGATAGCCTTTCAACTTAGACTCGAGGCGAAAGGATCGAACTCGACGGCTTTACGGCGTCGGCTAGGTTCGAGAGAACTGCTACGCGGGCGACCGTCTCTCGCAGGATGTTGCTTGCCGAACAGCTCTGAGCTCGCTAGTTCTCGCGCGAGAGCTCCGTTTGATGACAATCGTGATCCGACGGAACCGGACGGACCTCCCAAGCGCTCACCGGTCTTTGCGCAGCTTCCAGATGACTGCGGCCTTTCCATCTGGCGCGATGGTGGCGGTGATTCGATACCACCGGGCGAGGGTGTGAATCGACTCGAATTTCACGCCGTCGCTCTCCGTTGGCCCAAGCTTTTCGTAATATTCATGTCGCTCCAGGAGGAGCACGTTTGGCTTCTCCCACCGGACCGGCTGGGTGTATTCGTGCCCCAGGATTGCGCCGGTGAGTTCGGCATCGCTCTCGCGTCCGGGCACGTCGCTCAGGGGGAGCTCGACGCGCGTGAATGATTGACCGGAGACCTGGTAAACCGCGGTCTGTTTCCTTTGCGGTGCCGGCAGCGGGGTGCTGAAGAGATTGCCCGCAGGGGGAGTCAGGTCGTTCGACAAATAGGCGAACCGCTTCGAGTCCGGCGACCAGAGGACCTCCGCCTTCGCGATCCGCGCCAGTGCCGATATCATCGGGCGTCAGATCGCACAGGACCTCGCCGTTCTTCCGGTCGATCAGCTCCGCGCGCTCGACTTTCGATCCGGAGGTCGAACTCGTCGGAGAAGATTTTGCGGATTGCATACCGCTCGTCCGGCGAAGGCCAGGCGACGATCTCGCGGCGAAAAAGAACCTTGGTTGTCTCGGGAAAGTGGCGACGAAAATACGCGGTCACCGAAGGCACCCGGCCGTCGCTCACGATCGAATTCCGGACCATCATCCGATAGGCCAACGGCTGAGCGTTGAGGAACTTCGCGAACTTCTCGTCGCCGAGAATGTGATAGACCGCAGTCGGAACTCCCGCATGCGACTCCGCCGCGGCGCCATCCACGTCCTTTGCGATCGCGAAGAATTGCTTTAGCGCTTTCGCATCGCCCCGGGCCGCGCGCCGGGTCACCTTGGCATAGTTGAAACCGAACCGGCGCGCGAAATCATCGATTTCCGACGGGCCGGCCGGATCCTTCTCGTCCTTGGGCAGATCCTTTTCGGTGAACTGGACACGCTCGGACTCCTCGTGACCATTCGTCGGGCCGACTTCTTCGGCACCCAAGGCCTCGACGAATGGAAGCGTGCAGGCCAGGAGGCCAAGAAGCAGGGTTCTCAAAACCTACGTGGATGTTACCAATCGACCCGAACGGGAGATCTGGATTGCTGTCGGGATCTCCGGCTTCACAACGAGAGAATGGCACTCAGGATTCGCCGACGCAATGTTGCGCCGCGTGTGAAGACTTAGACGCGTGGCGCGCAAGCGAACATTCGCACTCCCAGAAAGTGGGAAGGGCGCCTTCATTTCCGAAAGCGCCCTCCATTTCGATGGCGGTAAGCCGAATTCTGTCCGGCTGATCGCTCAGCCGTGATGATCATTTATCTCGTCCAGCTCTCACTGAACGCCCGGCGCGCTAGCGCACGCCGTGATGCGACGATACCCGAGGAACGTCGGACCGGCTGCCCTTCCTCTGTTTTGTCTTGCACCACATGGGGTTTTTCCTGCCTCGCAGATTGCTCCGCGAGCGGTGAGCTCTTACCTCGCCTTTTCAACCTTACCCAGCACTTTGCGAGCAAAGTGCGTGGCGGTATGTTTTCTGCGACACTTTCCATGATCGCGCGCTTACGCGCGCGATCTCCGCGTCTTTTACGCGGCATGCTGCCGTGTGGTGTTCGGACTTTCCTCTGGCGGCAACTTCTTCCCGCCAGCGATCATCTGCCATCAGGTTCAAGTTAGCAGAATCAGGAAAGCGCGAAAGCAGGAAGGTCTCACACCAGAGCGCGCAATCTCGCGTTCCGTCGGAAGATGTCTCCGACATTAAACCGGCGAGGGTACCGCGACCAGCCACCAGATCACCATCGCCAAACCAATTGCGAGCTTGCCGATCATTCCCGCGAGACCTCCAAGCAAAGTCCCCCATCCGGCTTTGCCCGCGTTGATCAGGCGCTTCCCGGCGATCAACTCTCCGGCAATCGCGCCGGCAATCGGGAGCACCAGCAGAGTCACAAATCCAGTGAAGATTCCGATAATGCCGCCGATGATTGCGCCGGCAACGCCCCAGCGCGTTGCGCCGAAATACTTCGCGCCGAAGTAGGTGCTCGCGAGCTCCAGCCCGTAGGAGAGAAGCGTCAACGCCGCCAGTCCCGCGATTCCCCACCAGCTCATCTGGTTCTCGGGGATGACGACGAGGCGGTGCACGACAGCCGCCGCAAGAATAATGGTTGTGCCAGGTAAGACCGGCAAAACCGTGCCGATTAGTCCAAGCGCCATCACCACGATGGCCGCAAACCACCAGAATGCGTCCACGCCTAAGCAGGCCTCCCTGGCGCCCGCGCTCCGGCAAATCTTTTGACCATCATCGGCGGGTTTCTATAGTGACGTGCTCCTCGCGCTCTCAGATTCATATGGCACTTCCCGTCGGAACAAAAGCACCGGACTTCACTCTTCCCACCAAGACGCCAGAGGGATCTAAGCAAATCACTTTGAGCGATCACTTCGCAGAGGGCAATACGCTGCTCCTTTTCTTCCCGATGGCATTCACCGGCACGTGCACGACGGAGATGTGCGGGATCAGCGACGGGTTGCGTGAATACCGGCAGCTAAATGCGGCTGTTTACGGAATCAGCGGTGACAATCCGTTTGCGCAGGAAGCCTGGGCGCAGAAGGAGAGGATCAGCGTTCCGCTCCTGAGCGACTACGAGCACAAGGTCGCGCGGGAGTACGATGTCGCCTATGATTCGTTCCTCCCGCAACTGAATTTGTCGATGGGCGGGGTGGCCAAACGGGCCGCCTTCATCATTGATCGCGCAGGCGTGATTCAATATTCCGAAAGCAATGAGGACGCCCGCGAATTGCCCGATTTCGAGAAGATCAAAGCAAAGCTCGAGACGCTGAAGTAGCGCGATGTACGAAGGATTAAGAAAGCTGATCGAAGGCATTCCGTTCATGCCTTTTTTCATCGAAATGAGCAGTGGCAAACGCGTGCTGGTTCGAAGCCGCGATCACATCATTTTCCAACGGAAGGGTTATGTCATTGTGCAGGATGACCAAGGATTGTTCGACGCGTTGCCCATGCTTCACATTGCATGGCTCTCGGGAATGGAACCCAAGGTTTAGATGAACAACTTCAATACCCTCCGCATGTTCGACGCCGGCCACGGCCGCGAAGCACATTTTCATTCTCTTCCAGCCCTCGAGCAGCAAGGGCTCGGCGCCATCTCGCGTCTGCCAGTCAGTATTCGCATCGTTCTCGAATCGGTGCTCCGGAATTGCGATGGCAAGAAGGTGCGGCGCAAAGACGTGGAGGCACTCGCAAAATGGAACGCAAAGAAGCCGGCGAACGTGGAGATCCCGTTCGTGGTCGCCCGCATTGTCCTCCAGGACTTTACGGGTGTGCCGCTCGTCGTCGATCTCGCCGCCATGCGCAGCGCGGTCCAGCGGCTCGGCGGCGACCCGAACATCATCGAGCCGCTCGTGCCGGTCGATCTCGTGGTCGATCACTCTGTCCAGGTCGATTTCGCCGGCTCCGCGCGCGCATTGCAGTTGAACATGGAAATGGAGTTCAAGCGCAACCGGGAGCGCTACGAATTCCTGAAGTGGGGACAGCAGGCGTTTAAAACTTTTGGTCTGGTGCCGCCCGGCATCGGCATTGTACACCAGGTGAACCTCGAATACCTCGCAAAAGGTGTTCTCTCCGCGCCGATCTCCACCGAAGGGCAGCCATCCACCATCTATTACCCGGACACCCTCGTCGGCACCGACTCGCACACGACGATGATCAACGGTCTCGGCGTCGTCGGCTGGGGCGTGGGCGGCATCGAAGCGGAAGCCGGTATGCTCGGCCAGCCGGTTTATTTTCTCACGCCGGAAGTGGTGGGCGTGCACATGAGGGGCGAGTTGCGTGAAGGCGTGACCGCAACCGACCTTGCGCTCCACATTACGCAAATGCTGCGCGCCCAGAAAGT